>JAAAOZ010000287.1 GCA_009908585.1 Chloroflexota bacterium | reverse complement strand
GTGTGAGTGACCATCGGCCCCAAATGGATGAGGCCGTCCTCGCCTAACGTGATCGCATCCAAGCCGCCGATCCGGGTGACATCGATCAACACGGCGGGGCGCCGCACCTCGTTGCGGATCTCCACCAGAAGATCGGTGCCGCCGGCCATCACTCTGGCGTCCTCTTGATGCTCGGCCATCAGTTGGATCGCATCCTCCAAGCTCGTCGCTGTGTAATAAACGTCCCAAAGTGCCATTCATCTGCTCCTTGTAGAATTATGTTCGGTTGCCAGAGACAGGAAAACCCTAGGGGACCCTTGCGAAGGTTGCAGATCAACTTCGAAATCTAAGCGACGCTTGTATATCAAAAAGTGCTTAGATTTAAAGGCTCTCGACTAACCTTCGCAAGGGTGAAAAATCAAGATGCCTTACGTTTGCTCTCGCGCACCAGATAGAGGGGACGCGCGCGCACTTCATTATAGATGCGTCCCACGTACTCGCCCAAAATGCCGATGCTCCACAATTGCACGCCGCCCATGAAGAGCACGAGGCTCGCCGTCAGGCCTTGACCGGCCAGCGGCGCCGCGCCGTTCAAGCGGAGGATCAACAACACCAGCGCCATCACGCCGCCCAGGGCGACCGCCGCGCCGCCGGCCCACATCGATAGCTTGAGCGGGAACATTGAGAAGCCCGTGATCGCATCTAAGGCCAGGCGGAACATCTTGGTGAAGGGGTATTTCGTCTCCCCGGCCGCGCGGGCGTGGCGCCGATAGGGCACGCCGATCTGCCGGAAGCCAAGCCAGGAGACCATCGCCCGCACAAAGCGGTGCTGCTCCCGCATGCGCTTGAGCGCATCTAAGGCCTTGCGATCCAACAGCCGGAAGTCGCCGGCCTCCATTGGGATTTTGACATCGGTGAGCGCCTGAATGATCCGGTAGAAGAGGCGCGCGGTGAACAGCTTGAACCACGTCTCCCCCTCGCGCTCCGCCCGCACGGCGTAGACGACCTCGTAGCCCTCGCGCCACTTCGCGATCAGCTCAGGGATCACTTCCGGCGGGTCCTGTAAGTCAGAATCGATGACGACGACCGCGTCGCCGTGGGCGTGATCCATCCCGGCGGTGATCGCGATTTGGTGGCCGAAGTTGCGCGAAAAATGGAGCACGACCACGTGCTCCGGATCTTCTTCGTAGAGCGCGTCCAACAACGCCGGCGTCTGATCACGACTACCATCGTTGACTAAGACCAACTCCCAGGATTCCCCCACCTCCTCCATCACGTCATAGACGCGCTCATAGAACGTGTGGATCAGGATCTCTTCATTAAAAACGGGGGCCACAATCGAAAAACGTGGGTTCATGCATTCACCTCATCTTGTCTCGGACATCTATCGTTAGTATAGCCCCGCTCGTTGAAGATGCAACTGTCCGTTTTCTGACACGTGGGCCGGGGATAGCGACCGCATCAGCTCATCTGAGGAAAACAATAGGTCGGAATGACGCCCGACCTATTGTGTCGCACTTGGTATATCTTACCGATGCACATCTTTAGCGGGCGCGCTTTTTAATCGTTACAGGTCTAATTCCTCGCGGCCTGCCGCGTGGAAAGCCACCAAAATCCGTGCCGAAGGGCCAAAAACCCGTAATACTCCGCTACTTGCTGCGGAGATTCCTAGATTAACCCTAATTGCACCTGTATCGCCCGCTCTACCCGTTCCATCTCTTTGCTGGTCAACCTTCCACCACGATTCATCATCCGCTGTTTACTCACTGTCGTCAACTGATCTACCATTGCCTTTCCAGCCTTACCTTTGAATCTTACACGGGCCTCACTTGGATACACTTTCCCCACCTTGGAGGTCAATGGTACGACTTGCACGCGGTTCAGGTACTTGTTTGAAGCATCGTTGCTCACAATCACTGCGGGCCGTTTCTTCCTGATCTCCCCGCCAACCGAGGGATCAAAATTGACCCACCACACCTCACCACGTTTCATCGCCCACATCCTCTACCATCGCCTCTGCCCATTCGAGGGCCTCTGATTCCCGCGCTTCCTCTTTCGCCATCTCCTGATACGAGGCCTCCAAATCGGGATACAGCACATGGGGACGTACCAGATCTTCGATGAACTGACTAATCCGGCGAGACCCCACAACCCGATACAACCCCTCGTAGACTTGCTCATCAATGGTAATGGTCAACTTCTTCTGCATATTTCACCTCCCGATCCCCTACACGTGTACTACACGTATTGTAGCAATGATTCTGAGAAATTCAAGTCCCGGCCTTCGGGGGCAAACAAAGCTGGGGATGAGGCGTGCACTAAGGTAGTTCCAGAAATTAAAACCTCCCAAACCTGATGCTTTTTCCTCGGAAAACTCCCCGCTTTTGGGAGACTTATTTTCTTGGAACGGCCTAAGTCGATTGGCGTGAAATCTCGTGCATCTCCAGCCTCGGTACTGCTTCGTTTGCCCGGTTTGATACGGCTCTTGATTCGCTCCACCTTATGCTGTACACTTGGATGTAGGAAGACGCGCCGAGGACAAGAGATTTATCCAACACCCCGCTTTATGCTGGTATTCACACCAGGGCAAGCGCCCGAAAGGATCACATCGCTATGACTAATCATTTAGCCGATGAGCGCAGTCGGTATTTACAACAACACGCCGACAATCCCGTGGATTGGTATCCCTGGGGTGAGGCGGCCTTTGAGAAAGCGCGTCGCGAGGACAAGCCCATCTTCCTGAGCATCGGCTACTCCGCCTGCCACTGGTGCCACGTGATGGCGCATGAGTCCTTCGAGGATGATGAGACCGCCGCGCTCCTCAACGCCTACTTCGTCAGCATCAAGGTGGACCGCGAGGAGCGCCCGGACGTGGATCGGATTTACATGGGCGCGGTGCAGGCGCTCACGGGCCGGGGCGGCTGGCCGATGTCGGTCTTCATCACAGCGGAGGGCGAGCCGTTCTACGGCGGTACCTACTTCCCGCCTGATCCGCGCCCTGGCCTGCCGGCCTTCAAGCAGGTATTGTTGATGATCGCCGATGCGTGGGAGACGCGCCGCGCTGAACTGCTCAAGAACGGTGAACAGTTAGTCGCCGCGATCCAACAGCAGCAGGCGACGCTTTCGCAAGGCCGAGTCGCGGCGTTAGATGCGGAGGCCCTCACCGCTGCCTACGGCGGGATGCAACAGCGCTTCGATGGGCGGCGCGGCGGCTGGGGTAACGCGCCCAAGTTCCCGCAGCCGATGGCGATTGAGTTCCTGCTGCGCCGTCATCACGCCACGGGCGACGAGCGCGCCCTCCAGATGGCCACGCACGCCTTGGAGGCGATGGCGCGCGGCGGCATCTACGACCAGATCGGCGGCGGATTCCATCGCTACGCGGTCGATGCGCGCTGGCAGACGCCTCACTTCGAGAAGATGCTCTATGATAACGCACTCTTGGCCCGCGTCTATCTCCACGCCTGGCAGGTGACGGGCGCGCCGCTCTTCCACGCCGTCGTCGAGGAGACATTGAACTACTTGGCCGCCGAGATGACCGATCCCGGCGGGGGCTTCTACGCCACGCAGGACGCCGACACCGAGGGCCAGGAGGGCAAGTTCTTCCTCTGGACGCCGGATGAGATTCGAGCGATCCTGGGCCGAAGCGCCCAGCGCTTTATGGAGCGCTACGGCGTGACGCCAGAGGGCAACTTCGAGGGCCAGAACATCCTCACCTTCCACGGGAGCTTTGAGCAGCGCGCAGCGCTGGCGCATGCTCGCGAGCAGCTCTTCGAAGCGCGGAAGCGCCGCACGCCGCCGGGCCGCGACGAGAAGGTGCTGACCTCGTGGAATGGCCTGATGTTAGCCGCGTTCGCGGAGGCCGCGCGCGTCCTGGATCGACCGGACTATCGGCAGATCGCGACCCGCAACGCGGATTTTCTGTTAACCACGCTCCGTAGCTCTGAGGGCCGGCTCTGGCACACCTGGATCGCGGGCGAGGTGAAGGTCAAGGGGCTGCTCGTGGATTACGCCTATCTCATCGAGGGCCTGCTGGCGCTCTACCAGACAACTTTCGCGCCGCAGTGGGCCACCGCCGCCGAGCAGTTGGCCGCGATGATGATGACCTACTTCGCCGCCGAGGTGGGCTTCTACGACACGCCCTCGGATGCCGGGGAGCG
>JAAAOZ010000309.1 GCA_009908585.1 Chloroflexota bacterium | reverse complement strand
GCGGCTTCTCCGGTTCGGCCTCCTCCCCCGTTTCGTCCTGCCGAGGCGAGGCTTCTGGAGCAACATCGGCAACGTCAGTCGAAATCTCCTCAGCCGGAACCGGCGCTCGTTCCTCCTGTTCCTCCGGCTCAATTCTGTCCTCTTCTTCTTTCTCTTCCTCGATCCCCGGCGTGGGAACGATAGTTGCCTGCTCGGCGCCGTGCTTGGAGGGGCGAGGTTGCAGGAACGCGGGCACCAACTTCTGGCCGGCGGGTGATGATGCTGAGGACGAAGGCGAAGGGAGCGTGGGTTCTTCTAGGTCGACATCTGCCGCCGCCGGTATGGATGGCACAGGAGACTCTGATGGCGGCGTCTCGACCGGGCGCGTGCTCGGCGCGGGCTTCCGCGTGGCCATCGGGGAGAGCGGCTTCGTCTGCTTGTGGAAGAGCTGCATCCCGCGACGCGGCTCCGGCAGCGACATCGCCGCTGCCTGCGCATCGCTCAGCATCCGCACGATCACCAGGCTCCCAGAGGCGCTGCTATCCGCTGCCGTGGCGTTGATTTTTGCCACCACCTCCTCGAGGTCGGATTCGACCAGGAGATTTTCCCAGCGGTCGCGCGATTGGGCCTCCGCGATGGCGCGCGTGGCTAACATCACCGTCGTCGCCTCCTCCAGCGTGGTGTAGTCGATGTGGATGACGGGCGGCAGGGCGCCGCCGAGCGGCATCAGCAGGCGATCCCGCTGCGGGTAGACGATCAGCTCGCGCTGGGGCGGCACGATGAAGGTGTGCGCGGCCCCCACGTGGCCCATAAAAAGCTCCTCGCTGGCGAAGACAGCGCAGGTGAGGCTGCCGGAGATCTTCTGTCCGGCCTCGGCCTCCTGGTTGCTCTGCACCAGATGGCGGTTGGCGGCGGCCAAGGCGCGTCGCAGGCGCGCCACGATGCTGCCCGACGAACTCCAGTAGGTGCCCTCGGTCAGCGCGCGGATCTCACGGCTGCGATGCGGCACAAAGGGGAAGAGGTTCACTAAGAGGGCGAGTTGCTCGCCGGCCATAGGCGCGATGCCCGGCGGCGTGAGCGCAACCGCGGCCTCTGGCGAGGGCGGCTCGCTCTTTTTGCCTTCTTGAAAGCGGAAAACTTGGCTGTATCGTTCCATAGTTGATTTAGAACCTAAGGCGTCTGATGCAAAAACTCTTCTATCGAACCGACATCCGTCCGCGCGGTCATATCCATCGAGAGCGGTGTGACGGAGACGACCCGGTCAATGCTGAGCGCCCGGATGTCGGAATTGGGCGCCGTGACATCGGGATTGGGGAGGAGGCCGTAGCCGGGGCGTCCGCTGCCATTGTCGCGATCCGGCGGGAGGGGATGATAGTAGCGGTGGTGCGCGAGGCGCGTCAATCGCCAGGGCGTCTCCGGCGTCGCCTGGACGGGCACGTTGATGTTGAGGACGTGCGTGTCGTAGGGGAGATCGCCGTGCAGGAGCTTGCGCGCAAATCGCGCGGTGAATGCCTGCGCCGCCGCGAAGTCCTTCTCCTCGCGGTTGCTCAACTGCTCCGCGATGGGCATCTCCCGCGAGATGGCCAGCGCGGGGACGCCAAAGGCGGCGGCCTCTAAGGCCGCGCCCACCGTGCCGGAGATCGTGACCTCGATGCTGAGATTTTCGCCAAAGTTGATGCCCGCGACGACGAGATCGGGCGTTCGCGGCGCGATCTCCAAGATGGCGTGGACGACGCAGAGGGCGGGCGATGCATCGACGCCGTAGGCGGTGATCTCGATGCCGTGGATGCGACGCGGATGTCGCTCCAGGCTCCCCGTCACCTCCTGAGGCATCGAACGCCCGGCGCCGGACCACTGGCGATCTGGGGCCACGATCAATACCTCGCCCAACGGCGCCAGCGCCAGGGCGGCGGCTTCCAATCCCTTGGAATGGATGCCGTCATCATTGGTCAATACAATCAGCGGTTTGGTCATAGCTGCTTACGTCCCAATCTTTGCTCACTCGTTACTGCCACAGAGTATTCGCCACTGCGCCGCGCCGATGGTTGAAACCCTCGGCTGATATCCAAAGGGCGTTAAAACGCACTGAGGGAGCTTTTTTTAGCGGTTTCTCAACCCGTTTCTAACGGGTTTTGTGTATCAGCCTCGAATTCATTCGCAGGCGGGCCAAGCGGCGAAAATTTTAAGACACTATCATCCCTCAATCATAGCGCAAACAAACGTTCACTATGTCAAGGATACCATGTAATGGTTGAGGTGCAATTCAATTGGGTGGGGTAGAAAAAAAGAGGAGGTTGTTCCAAGTAGAACAACCTCCCGTGATGATACTTTGATGTCGCTGTGACGAGGCGTGATTATCGCGAGTAGAACTCCACGATCATCTGCTCGTCAATTATCGCGTCGATTTCTTCTCGGTCCGGTTCGCGGAGAATGCGACCCACGCCGCCATCGGCCTGAAGCCATGCCGGCACCGGGCGGCCGCTATCCAGCAACTCTTGTACATCGGGCGATTTCATGATCTTATTCTTCAGGGAAATCACCTCTTCTGGATCGACGATGTAGGAGGGGATATTCACGCGCTGGCCATCCACTTTGATGTGACCGTGGGTCACAAATTGGCGCGCCTGCGGGCGTGTTCGCGCCCATCCCAAGCGATAGACTACATTGTCCAAGCGGCGCTCGATCAATTTGAGCAGCGCCTCGCCGGTAAGCCCCTCGGCGCTCTCGGCCATTCGGAAGAAGCGGCGGAATTGCTTTTCGCGCATGCCGTACATCCGCTTCACCTTTTGCTTCTCGCGAAGCTGTTGCTCGTAAGCGCTCTGTCGGCGCCGACGCCAATATCGACCGTGCATCCCCGGGGGTTGATCCAGCCGGCGCTGTAGACTCTCGCCGCCATTGCCAAAGAGATCAACGCCTTCACGTCGTGATAATTTGTTTTTCGGGCCTGTGTAACGTCCCATACTTCTTTGAAGCTCCTTATGTGTTGGAAAATGCCTATAACTTATCCTATGTCGGCATTCTCGTGCCTTATTTGCCTGCCGCGGCAGTTACCTACTATACCATGAATCTCTAAAAGTTCCAGTCGCTCAAAAGAGAAGCGATAAGATGGTGTGTCTATTTGATGAGGGTATACGACAGATTATGGGGGAAAGAAAGATCTGGATTTGAAAAATCCCCCCAAAGGTTGTGACCGGTGTCCTCACCGAGCCATCACGGGCACGGTGGGGACGCCGGCCCGAACTTCCCAATGATCCGCACTATATCCATTTGATGATTGTCTCTATGCCATTTTTTGTGCTATACTTAAGACGGATGACCAGGAATGAAGGGCGATGAAGGAGAGAGCGAGGCATAATCACAAAATGAACCTGCGAATCTTTTTATCGCAATTAGAGGCGGATGACGAAATTCGGCGGATCACACGCCCGGTGGATCCGACGTTCGAGATGGCGCAGATCGTGGCTAAACACGACGACGCGCTGCTCTTCGAGCACCTGACGGGCTTTCCGGGCTGGCGACTCGCGTCGGGCTACGTCGCACGGCGGGCGCACTTCGCCCGCGCGCTGGGCTGCGAGGTCGCCGAATTGGCGCCCCGCATGGCCGAAGCGCTCGCGCATCCTCGGCCAACCGCCGTCCCGATGGAAACGGGAACGGCGCCATGCCAGGAGGTGATCGAGCCGGAGGTGGATCTGATCCGCGTGCCGATCCCGCGCTATCATCCGGAGGATGGCGGGCCGTACATCACGGCCGGCGTGGCTGTGATCCACGATCCGGCGTGTGGGCGCAATTTAGCCTTCCATCGCCTAATGCGCCTGGATCGCGAGCGGCTCGTCGGGCGGATTGTGGAGGGGCGCGGCACGCACACGGCGTGGCAGAAGATGCGGCAATCTAAGTCCGGTCTCCCGATGGCGGTCTGCATCGGTGTGCCGCCGCATATCTTGCTGGCCGCCGCGATGTCGCCGCCGAAGGGCGTGGATGAGTTGGCCATCGCGCGGGCGATGGCGGATACGCCGACGGTGCGCTGTCGCACGCAGCCGCTGGAAATCCCCGCCGAGGCCGAAGTGGTATTGGAGGGCGTTCTGACCCACGAGTTCGCCACCGAAGGTCCCTTCCCAGATCTCACGGGCACGATGGACGGCACGCGCCGCCAGCCCGTCTTCC
>JAAAOZ010000446.1 GCA_009908585.1 Chloroflexota bacterium | reverse complement strand
GACGATGACGAGCGCTTTGATAACCCGCTCTTGCCGGAGACCCGATCCGAGGTGGCGTTGCCGTTGATTAGCCGTGGGCAGGTCATCGGCGCGATGAGCATTCAGAGCGATCAGCGCTTCGCCTTCACGGAGGACGATGTCGCGACCCTCCAGCTGATGGTCAACCAGTTGGCCAACGTCATCGAGAGCACGAACCTCTACGAGCGCTCCCAGAACTCGCTGGAAGAGACGAGCACCCTCTATCACATCGCGCAGCGGGTTGCCGATGCCCGCACGGTGGAGGATGTGCTCCAAGCGGCCGTCGATGGCATTGCCCAGCGCGAGGAGCCGGATGTGGTCTCGGCGGCGTTGTTGGTCCCGGCCGATAATCCGACCGAGCTACGGACGGAAGTCTCGTGGTCGCGTAGCGGCGAAGATGTGCCCTTGATTATCTATCCCATCAAGAAGATCCGGCGTCTTTACGACACCTTGCGCATCGAGCAGCGATTTGTCACCTCGGATGCAACGCAGGACCCGACGGTGGGATCGTTCGCTCGCGACATCTATCGGCAGATGGGCTGGCACGCGATGGCCGCATTCCAATACGAGATTCGCGGCGCGCAGTACGGCGCGATCATGATTCACAACCGGAAGGCCCGCGAATTCTCCAACGCCGAGTTGCGATTCTACGAGAACGTCGCGCGGCAGGCCTTCGTCGCCCTGGAGAGCTTGAACTTGGTGGAGACCACCCAGGCGGAGGCGGAACAGCGCGCCGTCCTCAACGAGGTGTTGCAGGTCGCCTCCAGCTCCTTGGAAATCCAGACGCTCTTCCAAGAGGTCGGCGAGGTGATCGCGCGGCGCCAGAATATGCCGGTGATGATCTGGCACTGGGATGGGGGTGAGGTGCGACCGGCGGCGGTGTATGATGCCGGTGGGCAGTTCTTGATCGGTGGTGAGGATGCGCCAAACTTCACGCTCGGCGAGGTGCCGTTGATCGGCAACATTATCGAGCATCCAGAGATGAAGCACATCGACTTTACCAAACGCCCGGACGAGCAACTGCCGAAGGTCGCCAATTTCGAGAAGCCGATAGAGGAGGCGGTCTTCGTTCCCTTGCAGACGCGTGAGGGCCTGGTGGGGGTGTTGGTCTTTGGGCGGCAGGCGGATCATGATCCCATTGACGAGATGGAATTGGACTTTATCCGCACCGCCGGGATCAACGTCAGCGTCTCGCTGGAGACGGCGCAGCTCTACGAACAGGCCCAGATCACGGCGGAGAAGCTCAAGGAGGTCGATCAACTCAAGAGTGAGTTCCTGGCCAATATGTCGCACGAGTTGCGCACGCCCCTGAACTCCATCATCGGCTTCTCGCGCGTGATCCTCAAGGGCATCGATGGCCCGCTCACCGATATGCAGAAGACCGACCTCACCGCGATCTACGAAAGCGGGCAGCACCTCCTCAGCTTGATCAACGACATCCTTGACATCTCCAAGATTGAGGCCGGCAAGATGGAATTCAACTTCGAGGAGATCGATCTCCACAAGACGGTCAAGAGCGTGATGTCGTCGGCGAACGCGCTGGTGAAGGATAAGACAGAGGTCGATATGCGGTCGAATCTGCCGGATGACTTACCAGAAATCATTGGCGATGAGCGCCGCATCCGTCAGGTGATCCTGAACCTGCTCTCCAACGCCGCGAAGTTCACCGAGGAGGGCTATATCGAAATCTCGGTGACCTATGATAACTATCAGGTCATTCTGAGCGTCGAGGATACCGGCATCGGCATCCCGCCGGAGAAGATCGCGGACGTATTCGAGCGGTTCAAGCAGGTGGATAGCTCCTCCACGCGGCGCTACGAGGGCACCGGTCTGGGCATGTCGCTGAGCCAGATGTTTGTCCAGGCGCACGGCGGCGACATCTGGGTGGAGAGTACAGTGGGCGAGGGATCGACCTTCTACTTCTCCTTGCCTATCGGTGGGCCGGGCGCTGAGCCGGAGGAAGAAGAGGAGGGAGCGATGCAGTTGGTGGAAGAGCAGGCGCCACCCTCCCGCACGGTCTTGGTCGTGGATGATGATGAGAGTGTGGTCACCCTCTTCCGGCGTTACTTAGAGAAGCGCGGCTATCGCGTCTTTGGCCTCTCGTCGAGCGAGCGCGTGTTGGAGGAGGCCAAGCGCCTGCATCCTTACGCCATCACCTTGGATATTCTGATGCCCAAGAAGGATGGCTGGACGCTGATTCAGGAACTAAAAGACGATCCGGAGACCCACGACATTCCCATCATCGTCTGTTCCATCGTCAGCGATGCGGATAAGGGCTTGAGCATGGGCGTCGCCGATTACTTGATGAAACCCATCATGGAACAGGAGTTGGTGAATACCTTGGATCGCCTGGAAGCGGGTCACAAGGATGGTCAGCAGGTGCTGGTCGTCGATGACCAGCCGTCGGATCGAAAATTGCTCTCGCGGGTGCTCTCTGAGGCCGGCTATGAGGTCCGCGAGGCGCCGGGCGGCGCGGAGGCCATCGCGCAGATTCACACCCACACGCCCAGCGCCGTCGTGCTCGACCTGATGATGCCGGAGGTGGATGGCTTCGCGGTGCTGGAGCATCTCAAGGCGAATAAAGAGACGCGCGATATCCCCGTCATCGTGGTCACGGCCAAGGAGCTATCCACCGAGGAACACGAGCGCTTGCAACATGGCGTTGAATTTCTGATGCAGAAGGGCATCTTCGATCAACAGCAACTGCTTCACGATATCGAGACCGCTCTGAACCGCTTCGCGCAGAGAGAGGAGCCAGCGCCGATAGAAGAGGTAGAAGCGGAGAGAACTGAGTCAGGATAGGCCCGCGCGAGCGGTTTCTTGACACTTTTTCTCAGCAGGGTAGAATGAGAAAGATCGTTCAACGGGATATTTCCAATATCCTCAAACACTCTTTTTAACATCCAATTCATTTCATTTAGAGGAGGTCTAACATGGCTTATGTGATCACCAGTCTTTGTGAGCGGGCCGGCGACTGCGCCTTCGTCTGCCCCGTGGATGCTATCCACAGCGTCGAAGGAAATGATGCGTGGCCCTACTACTACATCAGCCCCGAACTATGCATTGAGTGTGGCGCCTGCGCCGCCGAATGCCCCAACGAGGCCATCTTCCACGAAGATGATATCCCCGACGAGTACACGGACGACATCGAGAAGAACGAGGAGTTCTTCGACTCCGGGCCGGGCGCTGACCTGATCTAAAACTGGTTAGCAATAAAAAAGCGAGGCCGACAGCGCACCGTCGGCCTCGCTTTTTGCATAGGGGGGCGCCGCGCATCTTTCTTCATTTGGCAACATAGAAAGACCGTGCTAAAATCTAAGTAGTTTCGTATCAGTTTGGTTTTGTGGGCAGATTTTTACAATATCTCAAAAAAAGCTCTCAGTCCCCGTCTCGGTGACGTTTAAAAAGTATCTTTGAACTGCCCAGATGCCCTCGGGGACGAGGGCTTGGAGCTTTGCTCATAAGACTAAACTATTACGTAGTTTCTAAGGAGATGTGGTTTTTCAGGGGAGGTGATGCGGTAAGGGATGCAGTTGAGATGGCGTCGAGTGTGTATTTTTGGATGAAAGATAACTTTTAACATCATAGTAGAGGAGGGTCGTAATGAAAACTGCTGAAAATCAACCGTATGAGGCCCCAGAGATCGTCTACGAAGGCGAACTGGAGATTCAGGCCGGCAGCCCGCTTTCCACAGATCCAGATATGCTGGATATGGAAGATTGGGATTGGTAAGGGAGAAGATCATGTTCAAGAAAATTGTTTCTGCAATCGCGGGTTTAGCTTTATTGGTGATGGTGACCTCTATTGTACTGGCGGCTTGGACGCCAGAGGATTTTAACACCTTCGATGGTAGTGGATTTGCACCAAGTCCTGCAGCCGGACAGTTGGACTCAGATGCTTGGAGTGTCACGGGGTTATCTGATGGGGATGTGGGGTTTGGAGACACGTGTTCCGGTGACGTTGATTGTGCTAGAGGACCCTCCACAGGAGGGGTAAGTACAGGCGGCGTCTATGCGTTTGACGTTGGAAGTGGTGATTATATATTGGGAATACAGCCTGGAGGATCTGATTTCACGCCAGGAGAATTTATTCTCAAAGTGCAAAATACCACGGGGAGCACGTTGAAT
>JAAAOZ010000061.1 GCA_009908585.1 Chloroflexota bacterium | reverse complement strand
CCAGTGACGACGCGAAAAAGGTCTGTAATCCCCACAAACACGCAATTCTTGGCTACTTTTAGGGATACAGAGGGGGTTGCCCGGCAAAATCCAAAAGACCCGTTATTCTTTGATAGATATTAAGGAGGCTTTATGTCGAAATCATATCGATGGTTAGGGGGGATCAGCATAATTGCTGGCTTGCTGGCGGGATGGACGGGAAGCGCGATGAGGGATGCAGGCCGTGGCCGTGGAACGCATCATTGCGCCTTAAAAACATCAACGCGCGAACTATCAACTCACGAGGAGAAGGGAATACAATGGCTTTAGTCAAAGTAACCGATCTGGTAAAACGCTACACATCCGACGGCGTCAACGCCGTTGACGGTATCACGTTTGAGGTCTTGGAAGGCGAGATCTTCAGCCTCTTGGGGCCAAACGGTGCGGGGAAGACGACCACCCTTTCGGTCTTGAGCACGCTGCTTACCCCAACCTCCGGCGATGTCACAGTCAGCGGGCACGCCGTCACGAAAGAGCCGATGGAGGTGCGGCGTAGCATCGGCGTGGTGCCGCAGGAGCTGGCAGTTTATGAGGAGCTTTCGGCCTACGAAAATTTGCGCTTCTGGGGCGAGATGCGTGGTCTGTACGGTAAGAACCTGACGCATGAGATTGAAGAGAAGCTTGAATTGACCGGCCTCTCAGACCGGAGCAAGGATCGGGTGAAGACCTTTTCCGGTGGAATGAAGCGGCGTCTCAATCTGGCCGTGGGGCTGCTCGGCAATCCCCCGTTGATGATGTTGGACGAGCCGACCGTGGCTATCGATCCTCAAAGTCGGCGTTACATTTTAGATTGGGTCAAGGAGGTGAATCGGAATGGGATCACCGTGCTCTATACAACGCACTACATGGAAGAGGCTCAGGAGCTGAGTGACCGGATCGGCATCATCGATCATGGTCAACTCATCGCAGTGGGCACCCTTGAGGAGTTGACAGAGATGGTGGGGCAAAACGAGACCCTTGTGCTCAGCATGGGCGTTGAGACCGCGCCCGGTACCGAGGATTTTGTCGCGCAGTTGGCGGCCCTGGATGGCGTGATCCAAGCCAGCGCTGCTGATGGCGAGGTGGTGATCAACGTGGTTTCGGCGGAAGCGGCCCTGCCTGCTATCATCAGCAAGGCATCTGGGCTGGGGCTGAACGTGCGCACCGTTGAAATTCGAGAACCTAACCTGGAAGCGGTTTTCTTACACCTCACCGGGCGCGCCTTGCGTGACTGATGCGGTATCTTCCTAACAGCGCGAAGGAGCTATCATGAGAAAATTTGTGACGTTGATACTCAAAGAGGTGCGGATTGCATTTCGGGATGTAGGCTCGGTGGTGATGATGATCGCGGTTCCCATTCTGTTGACCTTGGCGGTTTCTTTGGCTTTTGGGGGTGGAGATGCCACTATCGAGGACCTGTCGGTGCTGGTCCTGAACCAGGATAGCGGCGAAATCGGGAGTTATCTGATGACGGCGTTCGAATCGGATGCTGTGGCTGAGATGGTGGATGCCACCGAAGTCGAGGATGAGAGCGGCGCGCGCGCCGCTGTCGAGGCGGATGCAGCCGTGGCCCTGGTCACAATCCCCGAAGATTTCAGCGCAAGCGTTCTGGCAACCGACCAGGCGGCGGATGCTGAACCGGTGATTGTGGAGGTCTACGCCTCGCCCACGCACCCTGTCGGCTCGTCGGTGGTCCGCTCCATCGTCGTGAGCTTTGTGGAACAGGCCAGCATGGTCGCCCAAGGCGTTCGGTTGGTGCTGGGCGACCTCGTCGCCTCTGGCGCCATCGCGCCCGAAGATGCGGCTGCAATGTCAGAGGTTGGCGAGCGCCTGAACGACCGCATCACCGCGTTGGAGGCGGAGGGTGCTCGCCCTGAGATGGACGTCCTCTCGGTTTCTGGGCGCGCATTCAGTTGGCTGAATTACTTCGCGCCCAGCATGGCCATCCTCTTCTTGATGTTCGCGGCGACGGGAGGCGGGCGTACCCTGCTCTCCGAACGCACGGAGGGTACGCTCCCCCGATTACTGGTCACGCCCACCCCGGCGCCCGTGATCCTGGTGGGCAAGATGTCGGGGGTGGCGATCACCGGGCTGTTGCAGGTGCTGGCCCTCTGGGGAGCCACATCGCTGACCGGCGCCGAATGGGGCGATCCACTGTCGGTTTTGCTCTCCAACGTGCTGCTGGTCGTCAGTGCCACCGGGCTTGGCGCTATCATCGCGGCTTGGGCTCGCAGTGAGACTCAGGCCGGTGCGCTGGGTACGACCGTGGTGTTGGCCGCATCGGCTGTATCCGGCAACTTCTTGCCGCGGATGAATCTTCCTGTTTGGCTCCAGAACGTCAGCCTGGCTTTCCCCAACGGCTGGGGGCTGGAGCTTTTCACGCGCATCCAGGCCGGCGCCACACTGTCTGATCTGGTCCCCCTGTGGGGATGGTTGCTGGTGCTTACCCTCGTCTACTACATCGTTGCCGCCATCGGTTTTCGGCGCCAGTTCGTATAAAGGAGAGATGATATGCGACGTATTCTTGCTATTGTTCGAGCGGATTTCTTGCAAGAGTTCAATTCGCCTGCGGCCCTGATTTTTTTCTTAGTCTTGCCTCTTGTGTTCACCGCCAGCGTTTCTGCAGGATTGAGCGGGATCATGGGCGGAGCTGAAACACCCTCCGAGATCACAGTCCCGATGGCCGTGGTCTTTGATGATGAAGGCCCTTTGGTGGATATCTTTGTCGAAGCCCTGGAGGCCAATCGGCTGGAAGTGAATGCCGCCGACGCGCTGCCCTCGGACGGATTCGGCCTGATCATCCCGGAGCATTTCACCGAGCGTGTGATCCAGGGCGAGTCGACAACCTTGACGCTCCAGGTGGATGGCAGTGACAATCGCAGCGTGGCTGTCCAGCAGGCGGTGGATGCCGCACTGGTGCAGTTTGGGACCGCCGGCGCCGTCGCTGTAGCCGGCACTGAGGAGATGGCCTCTGCAGGGCAGTTGGTCACGTGGGTTCAGATCACGTTGTTGGCTACGTCCGCGGTGTTGGTCAACGAACGGGTGAACGGCACCCTGCAGCGACTCGTGGTCATGCCCACGGCCCGCGCGACTATTCTGACCGGTAAGCTGGCAGCGCGGTTGTTGATGGGCCTGCTTCAAATGACTATCCTTCTGTTGAGCGGCGTGTTGTTGTTCAACGTTTCTTGGGGACAGGATTTCCTGGCAGTGAGTATAGTCTCGTTGGCCTTTGCACTGGCGGTGACGGGGCTGGGGCTGCTGTTAGCGACCCTGGTCAAGACACCGGCGCAGGCTGGCAGCGCGACCACGGGGCTGGCGATGTTGTTGGCGGCAATGGGCGGGGCCTGGTGGCCGTTGGAAGTGACCCCCACCTTATACCAGCAGGTCGTCCAGATTCTGCCTTCGACGTGGGCTATGCGGGCCTACACGCGCATCCTAGCTCAGGGGGCTGGCCTTCAAGCGCTCTGGCTCGAATTGAGCGTCCTATTGGGATTCGCCGTGCTCTTCTTTGTCCTAGGGATAGTGCGTTTCAACCGGATGGCAGTGAGGTAATTTCATCCCAGTCATCTACTTCATCTGCTGCCATCCGCTTCAATGAAGAAGTAGAAGTCGCTCCCGGCTCTAACATCAGAGCCGGGAGCATTCTTGGGTGTGCCAGGCATGTCGTGTAACTAGCGGGTGAAAGACCCTTGATGAATAAAATTAAATCAACCCTTAAAAATCTTTGCGACTTTGCGTCTTGGCGTGAGATAGTCCCCCTTCTTTCAGGAGAGTCAACATTGCACCCGGCGAATTCCTGAAGAGTTCGGCATAATACAGTTAAGCTCGAGAGACATTCGGAAGGGGGTAGTGGTTAAACTTGACTGATGGTTTCACAATACAGCCTCTCCACCACCCCCAACCCCTCCTCCTCTCCGTTCAATGGAGAGGAGGAGGGGGGAGATCTGTCTATGAAAGATCAGGGAGGAGGTGAGGCTTTGTTACACCAACTTCCTTTTTGGGCCTTGTGTGGGTTTTGGGCGCCACCATCAACTTAGGCCCTATTTAGCTTCATTGGATCATCAGTCAAAATTCACCACCATCAATTTCTGGAACTACCTAAACGCAGCAGTTCCCAGGACTGGAGATG
>JAAAOZ010000454.1 GCA_009908585.1 Chloroflexota bacterium | reverse complement strand
GTTGTACCCTCACTGCTCAGCTACGAAGTCGCCAACGTCTTGCGCTACAAAGACGATTTGACCACCGAGCAGATTGAGACGGCGTTACAAAGCCTCTTCGATCTAGGTCTGGATTGGATCGCGCCCGCCGCTCCGATGATCCGCCGTGCGGCCGTCATCGCCCGCGAGTACGACACCAGCGTCTACGATGCGACTTTCGCTGCGCTGGCCGAAAGCGTCGGTGGGATTTTCATCACGGCGGATGAGCGTCTGGTGCGCCAGTTGGCGGCTTTGCGCTACGTGACCTTCCTGGGCGACGGGGGGGCATCTTAAAAATCCTTTTCAAAGATAAACATTTTTCTTATTGCGTAAACCCATTGTCTGTGCTATAATGGGCGAAGACGATACCAGACCAGGAGGTTAAACAATGCAAAGTGACGTGAAGAAAATCAAAGAGGCTCTCCGCGATGTGATCGATTTCGAGTTGGGCTTGGACGTGGTCTCGCTGGGTTTCATCCGCAAGATCGAGGTGGGCGACGATGAGGTGAAAATCGAGATGATCCTCACCTCCCCGATGTGCCCGATGGCCTCGATGCTGACGCGGCAGGTGCAGGAGCGCGCGTCGGAGGTCGTCGACAAGCCCGTGGAGGTCAATTTGGGCCGCGAGATGTGGAAGCCGGAGATGATGGAGCCGGACGCCCGCGAGTCCCTGGGCATTTGACGGGATAGCAACAAGATCAAGATAATCGAAGAGGGAGCCGAGAGGCTCCCTCTTTCCGCTATGAAATTATGACATACGGGAGGCGGCATTTATCATGGCGCGCCTGCGATTGGTCCCGCCCGATTCCCGCTATCGCGAAAGCTTCCTGGCCTTTATCGACGAGCTGGGCGCAGAAGCCATCCGCTATCGGGAATTTGATGTTTTCGAGGACGATGACTTCGATGTCTACGTCGCTGATCTGCGCGGGTCGGAGGATGCCGCTTACCAATACCTCTGGCTGGTTGAGGATGAAGCGGTTATCGGTCACGCTTACGTCGACTACGACCGCGAAAGCTTCGCGAAGTACCGTGATGGGCAGGTCGATTACATCATCCGCCCCTCGAAGCGCCGGCAGGGGTATGGGACCCGGCTGCTGGCGCTGCTGAAGGAGCACGGTCGCGCGCGAGGCATGTCCCGCCTGCTGATCTCGTGCCTCCGCGACAACGTCGGGTCGCGCCGCATCATCCTCGCCAACGGCGGCGTTCCCTACGGCGCTGTCTCCGATATTTTCGACCGCACGCGCACGCGATTGCAATACACGATTGATCTGGAGGATACCATACCGATACCGGATCGCAAAGAGCTTTTCGATGTCTGGGCTATGAAGTACGACACAAGCGTGGATGACGCGACCTTCACTTTCACCGGCTACGAGAAGGTGCTGGACGAGGCCATCGCCCAGGCCGAGCTGTGGGACGGCGCCCGCGCGCTCGACGTGGGGACCGGCACCGGCAATCTGGCCGCGCGCCTCTTGGCAGGCGGCTGCGGCGAGGTCTGGGGCGCCGACTTCTCCGAGGAGATGCTGACGCGAGCGCGTCAGAAGGCGCCGGAGGCCCACTTCGTCCGCGCGAACCTCTTGGAGGCATGGCCCGATGAACTGCCGGAGCAATTCGACCGCATCGTCTCGGCCTACGTCTTTCACGAGTTCGATCTTGAGACGAAGCTGCGCCTCATCGGTGAACTGAATGCGCGGCTCAAGCCCCGGGGCCGCTTGGTCATCGCCGACATCGCCTTCACCACGGCGGAGGATCGCGAGGCGGCGCATCGCCGCTGGGCCGGCCTCTGGAATGAGGACGAGTACTACTGGGCCGCCGATGAGGCCATCGCTGCGCTGGCCAACGCCGGGATCGGCGCGCGCTACGTGCAGGTCTCCATCTGCGGCGGCGTCTTCGTGATCCATCGGTACACCCCGTCCCGCCAGCAACCACCATCGAACGAGCCGCCGTTTGAGGTAGCATAAGGAAATGGGTCTTTTGGATTTCGTCGGATAGCTCTAAAAGCCACGCGGATTTGTGAGTTTGTGGAGGTTGCAGACCTTTTTCGCATCGTTACTAGATTGCGGGCGGGAAGGTAATTTCGTGTATAATGAAGATAGCTGAAGGCCGCAACCAACCCAAGAACAAGGAGGCTCGTTATGCACCGTAACAGTCTGACCGCAAAAATTCTCTTACTCACGCTGGTAACCATCGTCGTCGGCATTGGCCTGGTCGTGACCTACTTCCTGCGCGTGCAAAATCGCGACCTCATCGCGGAGCGGGAAGCTGGCGTCGAACAGCAAGTGTCCGTCCTATATGAGAGCATCAAGAACAATATGCTGGTGGGCACGGCGCCCATCGCGCGCGGGCTGCTGACGGATCTCAAGCGCGTGGAGAGCATCCGCGAGATCACGCTCTTCCGCGCCAATGGGCAAGAGGCCTTCAGCGATGACCGTACCATCGAAGCCGTCAACAGGATGATGGGGTGGGAGATGTTCAAGCCGGATGAGCCGCTGCCCTTCCCCGAGCCTCAAGATGACGAGGATGCGGGAAGCGGCGGTGATGATTACGGCTATGGCTCTGGCTACGGCTCTGATTCCAGCTCTGGCTATGACTACGACTCAGATGAATCCGCTGTAACCTCTACACCCGCGCCCGCGCCTGCCACCCCACCTCCAGATACCCTTTTTGAAGACTCCACAGCTTTTATCGAGGCCGTGCGCACCGAAGCGAGGCAAACCCTCGTCCACGATGTCGCCGGCGGACGCGAGGTCATCTATTACGTGCCGCTGTCCAACGATGAAGCCTGTACCAAATGCCACATGCCGGCGATATCGCCTGATCCTGATGTGCGCGGCGTGATCCGCGTCTCCTCCTCCCTCACCGACCTCGAAAGCAAAATCCGCCGAAACACGACGATTTCCGTGGTCATCTGGCTGCTGGTGGTGGCTGCGCTCACCCTTCTCGTGATCCAAGGGATGCGGCGGCTGGTGCTGGTGCCGATCCAGCACATCGGCGCGGTGGCCGGCGAGGTGGCCGAGGGCAACCTGGACGTGCAAGTCTCCATCAGCACGGAAGACGAGATCGGCACGCTGGGCGAGCAGATCAACCGGATGATCATCGGATTGCGCGAGCGCTTCAAGCTGACCAAGTTCGTCTCGCGGGCGACGCTGGAAGAGGTGGTCTCCAACGAGCCGCTGGCCCTGGGCGGCGAAAAGCGCACGCTCACGGTACTCTTCAGTGATATTCGCGGATTCACGGCCTTCTCGGAGCAGCACGATCCAGATGACGTGATGTCCATCTTGAACACCTATATGCAGCGCCAGGCGGGCATCATCCTCAACGCCGGCGGCGATGTGGATCAGTTCGTGGGGGACGAAATCCTGGGCGTCTTCAGCGGCCCCCGGATGGCCGAACAAGCCGTGTATGCCGCACTGGAGATCGTTGCCGCCATCGATGCCTTCAACGCCGAGCAGCAACTCGATGTCCACGTGGGCGTGGGCATCCACACCGGGCCGATGATCGCAGGGAACATCGGCGCGCAGGGTGATGTGGAGCGCCTGCAACGCACCGTCATCGGCGACGCCGTCAACACCGGCTCGCGCATCTGCAGCGTCGCCCGGCCCGGCGAAATCCTGATCTCGGAAGATACCTACGCGCAGATCAAAGATAACGTCATCGTCGCCGAAGCCCGCACTGTCACCGTCAAAGGCAAGGCCCAACCGCTGACCGTCTATCCTGTGCAGGGCTTGGCGTGAGCCTGGGCGACTTCTACTTCACGGGAACGATGGAATTCTAAGTTGTAGAATGCGCATCCTTGACAATTCGCCGCCTCTGATGATAATGGAGGCAAGTTAACACGCTATCGGCTGTGACGGGGAAAAGTACGCGGTCGCAATTTTTAATAGGGAAGCCGCCAGGGAGGCAGGATCGTAGACTGGAAGTCCTGCTCGGTTAGCCGCCGCCGAAGTTCGCCCCTGAGCTGAGCATTGAACCGCCCGATCAATCTAGTTGATTCGGCGCAGTAGATGGCTCCGCTGGCCCCGCGTTATCCGGGCATCCCATCGCCGCAAGGGGTGGGGCTAAGAGGTCCTGTCATCAAGACAGAACAAGCAGGGTGGTACCGCGAGATTAACGCTCTCGTCCCGGCAAGGGAC
>JAAAOZ010000305.1 GCA_009908585.1 Chloroflexota bacterium | reverse complement strand
AGGAGGGCCAAGGAGGGCCAAGGAGGGCCAAGGAGGCCTTTCCAGGGTACTTCAGTGCCCGTAGAGTAAAAAAGTGTCAACCTATCTGTGAACCATCCCGAGCTCCACTGAAAAAAGCTAAAAGGGCTCGCAAAGCCGCCAAGGCGCTAAGGAAAAATAAGGCAATGGTTAATTTTCGTGATCGGAGTCGATGCTTGGATGAATAAAATTAAATCAAACCTTAAAAATCTTTGCGACTTTGCGTCTTGGCGTGAGATGGTCCCCCTTCTTTCAGGAGAGTCTTGAAGCGCCTAAAAGATCAATGCTGAAACGTGGCGCTGGGCTTATTACCCGGCGCCACGAAGTATATACGGTGTGAGCTGTTTCTCGTCAGCCTGTCAGCGATAGAAACTCTTTGACGCGCTGGAGCAGATCGCTTGGGCTGAACGGCTTGGTGATGTAAGCATCCACGCCTACGATTTCCTGAGCTAATATCTGGTCGATGCGCTTGACCTTCGCCGTGATGATGATCACCGGTATGGTGGATAGTTGCGGATCGGCCTTGAGGCTCCGATAGACATCCCAGCCATCGACCTCCGGCATCATAATATCCAGAAGGATGAGGTCGGGTTGTTCTTCGCGAATTATCCGGAGGCCCTCTTGACCGCCGACGGCGCTGATGAATTCGATGTTCGTGTCTTCTAAGATAAGTTCTACCAGAGCGAACATCTCCGGCTCATCTTCGATGTAGACGACTTTGGGTGCTATTGTGACGTTCATATCTCCTCCACACTGTCCTTGTGCTTTGGTTAGTTTAGCATAGGTGATTTGAAAGTCAAAAGTTCAGTACAGGGAGCAAACGAAGCAGTACCAAGGATTGGAGATGCATGAGATTTCACGCCAATCGACTTAGGCCGTTCCAAGAAAATAAGTCTCCCAAAAACGGGGAGTTTTCAGAGGGAAAAACATCAGGTTTGGGAGGTTTTAATTTCTGGAACTACCTTAGCGCACCTATCAACTCCAGCTTCGTTTGCCTTGAAGTTGGCTAAGAATGCTCTGGCGCAACTAAGGCAATTTTCCTAGTCGATTTGCTTGGGAGGTTTAATTTCTGGAACTATCCTAGACACAGCAAAGGCGCCGGTAAAATCCGGCGCCTTTCATTTTTCACGGTGGACTACCCCGTGGCTTACCGCGTAGAAGACCGAAATCCCTTCACATACCACTGTTTACTGGGGAGATAGAGATTGAGGATTTTTAGTCTAGAGAAAGCCCCAGCACTTTGTTCACACTGGCGAGCAGTTCTTGGGGGCCAAAAGGCTTCGTCACATAATCGTCCACTTTGGCAATATGCAGTCCCAAGACCTTATCGATGCTCTGAGCTTTGGCCGTCACCACAATCACGGGAATATCCTGTAATTCTGGATCCGCCTTCATGCGCTGATAAACCTCCCAGCCGTCCATATCTGGCATCATCAGATCCAACAATACCAGTTCGGGTTTTTTATCGCGAATGGTGTCGAGACCTTCCCGTCCCCCGACTGCACCAACCAACTTAAAATTGCGTCGCCCCAAAATGAGTTTGATGAGATCAATCATCTCTGGCTCATCTTCTACGCAGACCACAACAAGACGTTCTTTTTCTGACTCTGCCATGAGGATCCTCCTGGGCTTATAATTTCCTTCAGTTCAATTTCAGTTTAACATATCCTTTTTGGATGTCAATTGGCAACCTGGTCTTTTGGTTAGATTCACCCTGTTAAAATTTCGCGTATTTCAGGCCTAACCCGTTCAATTCACGTCCAACGGGCGAGGATCTGATGGACAGGAACCTTTTTGAAGATGGCGTATCAATGTGAGGGTGAGAGTAACTTCAAAAACCTACGTTTGCCTACCCGCAGCACCTGGGTTTGGTTGGGGCTGATGACGGTATGGATATCTTCGACGACCTCGCCATCCAGACGGACGCCGTGCTGACGGATGAGGCGGCGAGCTTGGCTTTTGCTCGATGTCAGTTCTTGCTCCGCCATAAGATCCACCAACTTGACCGGCTCGTGCAGCGTATGCGTGGGCATATCCTGCGGCAGCTCGCGCTGTTGATGCACGCGCGCGAAGTGCTTCGCGGCGGCATCGGCGGCCTCCTGGCCGTGGAAGATGTCTGTGATCTCCCAGGCCAACATCTTCTTGCACGCCATTGGATGGATTGTCCCCGTGTGCAGCTTGTGCATCAGGTCGGCGATTTTAGCCGGCGGCCAGCGCGTCACCAGGTTGAAGTAGTTCTCCATCACCTCATCCGGCAAGCTCATCACCTTGCCGTACATCGAGGCCGGCGACTCGTTGATGCCGATGTAGTTCCCGATGCTCTGCGACATTCGAATGTGGCCATCGGTGCCGACCAGAATCGGCATGGTGATGGCGACTTGCGGCGTCAGGTCAAAGGCTTCCTGGAGCTTTCGACCCGCCATGATGTTGAAGAGCTGCTCCGTGGTCCCCAATTGGACATCGGCCTCTAACACCACCGCATCATAGCCCTGCATCAGGGCGTAGAAAAACTCGTGCAGCCAGATAGGATCGCCGGTCTCATAGCGCTCGCTGAACTTCTCGCGGGCCAAGAATTGCTGCACGGTAAAGTTTGAGGCCAGATTGATGAGATCTCCAAAGGCGAGCCGGCCCAACCATTCCCCGTTGTAGCGAATCTCCGTGCGGTCTGGATCCAAAATCTGGAACGCTTGCTCTGTGTAGGTGCGGGTGTTCTTATTGATCTGCTCCTGACTCAGGAGCGGGCGGGCCTTGTCGCGATCTGAAGGATCGCCGATCAGGGCCGTGTAGGTGCCGATCACGAAGATGGCCTGGTGGCCCAAATCCTGGAAGTGGCGCAGTTTGCGCATCGAGACGGTATGACCGAGATGCAAATCCGGCGCGGTGGGATCATAGCCGCAGTAGACGCGCAATGGTTCCCCCGTTTGATTGGCCGTGAGCAATCGTTTCCGCAACTCGTCGCGCATGTGCTCGTAAAGCTGATCGTCGCCGTACTCCACACCACGCATCAGGATGTCAAGTTGTTCATCGATGGACTGCGCCATGCTTCCTCCCTTGTCATCACTATTATAGATGAAAATTTTAGGGAAGTCCAGTCTTTATGGTCTATTTGAGGATGGTAGGGGTTACGTCAAAAAATAGCTGCGCACAAAGCGCTATTTCTTATGTCTCTTGGAGGTAGGCGTCCATAGTGCGAGCGACCTGAGCGGCAGTGGCTATCGTTGGCGCGAGCAAATCAGCGCCGCGCACCACATCCCCGGCGGCGAAGACGCCCGACAGATTGGTGCGTCCGGTCGTTTCATCGTCCACCTCGATCAGGTGATGCCATTTGGTGGCCAGATCCGGCGTGTGCTGATTGAAGGCCGCATCCCCCCGATAGCCCAGGGCTAGGACAACGGTGTCCGCCTCCACGGTGAAGGTCGCATCGGGGATGGGAGCGGGCCGGCAGCGACCGCTCTCGTCCGGCTCGCACAGCTCCATGCGCTGATAGGTCACCGCGCGGAGGTGACCCGTGTCGTCGCCCTCGAAGCGCGTGGCGCACGCCAACCACTCGAAGTGCGCGCCCTCTTCCAGCGCGTAGTGATAGTCCTGCTCGTGCGCGGGCATCTCTACCTCGCTGCGGCGATAGTAGCAGGTCACGTCGGTGGTGCCGGGCAAGCGCAGGGCGGTGCGCAAGCAATCGACGGCGGTGTCGCCGCCGCCCAAAACGTGCACGCGCGGTCCTACATCGAAGTCGGGGGAGTCGGGATCAAGCTCGTTGCCGCGCACGAGGAATTCCGTGGCGGTGTAGACCCCGGCCAAGTCCTCTCCCTCGATGCCGGGGGAGAAATCTTGGGGCGTGCCGATGCCGATGAAGACCGCATCGTACTGCTCGCGCAACTCATCGAGCGTCACATCGCGCCCGATGGTGGTGTGGCACTGAAATTTCACGCCTAATTGCTCCAACCACGTCACTTTGGCTGTGACGACCTCGCGGTTGAGTTTGAAGCGCGGGATGCCGTAGCGCAGCAGGCCACCGGGTTGGGGCCGCTTCTCGTACGTCACGACGGTGTGCCCGCGCCGCATCAACTCTTCGCTCACGGTGAGGCCGGCGGGGCCGGCGCCGACGACGGCCACGCGCTTGCCGGTGGGCGGCGGCAGC
>JAAAOZ010000062.1 GCA_009908585.1 Chloroflexota bacterium | reverse complement strand
TTTCACTCCGGCGACATCGGCACGATGGATGAGGACGGTTACTTCTACGTCGTGGATCGGCTCAAAGATATGATCAATGTCTCTGGCTTCAAGGTCTATCCGGCGGAGGTGGAAAACGTGCTCTATAAACATCCGGCGGTGGCCGAGGCCGCGGTCTACGGCGTGCCGCATCCGGTGCGCGGGGAGACGGTCAAAGCTCACATCGTATGCCGTCCCGATCATTCTTTGACCGAGCAGAAGATCATCAGCTTCTGTCGCGAAAAAATGGCGGTCTACAAAGCTCCCCGTGCGGTGGAGTTTGTCAATTCGATTCCCAAGAACGCGCCCGGCAAGGTGCTCAAGCGCGTCATACGTCAGGCCGATTTGCGGGAGCAAGAACAAAACTAGGAGGTTGTCTATGTCCAACGAAACATCGAAATCGGAAGAAGTCTTTACCGTCGTCGTCAATGACGAGGAGCAGTATTCTATTTGGTGGGCCAACCGGGACCTTCCCCTTGGTTGGCGCGAGGCTGGCAAGCAAGGGACGCGCGAAGCGTGCCTGGCCTATATCGAAGAGGTGTGGGAGGATATGCGCCCCCTCAGTTTGCGGCAGGCGATGGACGCCGCCGCTGAGAGCTAGCCCATAAAGTCACTCGAACGCGCAAATCGTACCTGCTTTTAGGGGCGCTTGGAGGGAACCGACAAAATTCACAAGATCCGCAGCGGCATTTGACCTGAAGCTGGCACCTCGCGCATTGAATGATTTTTTAGTAGAAAGATGTACCTATTCGACATCCTGGAGCGCTTATGAATGATCCAATTAGCCTTGATGCTTCGACTGATTCCTTAGTAGACGTTTTTCGTTCTCGGATTGAATCCGCTGCTGAGACAGCCTTCATTTTTCTGTCCGAAGGAGATCCTTCTCGTGAGCAGGTTCTGAGCTACAAAGCCCTGGATCGCTTTGCGCGACGGCTAGCGGTCAGACTGCAAAGTCTCGTGACGCCAGGGGAGAATATTTTGCTCTGTTATCCACCGGGGCTTGATTACGTCATTGCTTTCTGGGGCTGCCTCTGCGCCGGGGCCGTGCCGGTCCCCGCTTACCCGCCGAATTGGGCGCGCCCCGAACGGACGATGCCCAGACTCCGGGCCATACTGCAAAGCGCGGGCGCTCGTCTCGTGCTGACTGCCCCCGATGTCAGGGCCACGGTGCATCCCCTCTTTGAGCAGGAGCCGGCATTGCGGGAGGTCACATTGCTGGCGCCCCAGTTTGACAAGCTGCCTGATCCTCCGAGTAATTGGGTGCTACCTGAGGTGCGGGGCGAGGACTTGGCCTTCCTGATGTATACCTCTGGCTCCACCGGCGATCCCAAGGGCGTGATGGTGAGCCACAGCAACGTCCTGCACAACCTCTCCAGCTTCCAGGGCTTTGAGGAGCGACCGCCCACCAGCGTGGTCTCCTGGCTTCCTCTTTTTCACGACCTGGGACTGTTGCTGGGTGTTCTACACCCCTTCTACCGTGGCCTCCCTGCGATCTTGATGTCGCCAGCGACCTTCGTGCGTCATCCCGCCCGCTGGCTCGAAGCCATTTCTCATTACCAGGCTACCACCAGCGGCGGGCCGAACTTCGCCTACGATCTCTGCGTGGCGAAGGTCTCTGATGAACAGCGGGACTTCCTTGATTTGAGCGCTTGGTCGATGGCCCTCAATGGCGCCGAGCCTGTACGTCCCGGCACCCTGGAACGGTTCACCGAGCGCTTCGCGCCGTGCGGCTTCCGTAAAGCCGCCTTCTATCCTTCCTATGGGATGGCCGAAGGCACCGCCACCGTCACCGGCGGCGCTCGCTGGGAGCCGCCTCATTATCGGACCCTGGATCGCCGCGCCCTTGAACGGCGTGAGGTGGTCTCCATCTCGCCCGAAGCCGACACTGCCATCACCCTGGTAGGATGCGGGCAGACTTTGCCTGATCAGGCGCTCCGCATCGTCGCTCCCGAAACGCGCACGCCCTGCGCGCCCCATCAGGTTGGCGAGGTGTGGGTTTCTGGGCCGAGTGTGGCCCAGGGCTACTGGCGCCGCCCTGAAGATACCGAGCAACTTTTCGCGGCGCGCATCACCGGCGAAGAGAATCGCGCTTACCTCCGCACCGGCGATCTCGGCTTCCTCGACGACGATGAGCTTTATATCACCGGACGCCTCAAGGACGTCATCATCATTCGTGGCGTCAATCATTATCCCGAAGATATTGAGCCGACCGTGATCCAGGCCCATCCGGCGCTCAAGCCGGGCGGTTGCACGGTTCCGTCGATGTGGCCGGGAGCGAGCGCCTGGTCGTGGTGGCCGAGGTGGATGTGCGCCGCGAAGTTGATTTCACCGAACTCTTCGGGCGTATTCGCCAGCGCGTGGCCGAAATTCACGCTCTGGAGATGTATGCCATCTCGTTGATCCGGGCTGGCGCCACGCTCAAAACCTCCAGCGGAAAGCTGCGCCGTCGCGCCACCCGGCAAGCCTTCCTCAACGGCGAGCTTGATCTCGTGACCGAGTGGCGGGCGGTGCTCCAACCTGCTCCGGCGCCGGAGATGGCTGCCCCTTTAGATGAAGCCACCGACAAAAGCCGTGTCGCCCACCGCATCGCCGCGTGGTTGCAAGCCTATTTTGCCGCCCGCACCGGCGCGGCCCCCGAAACTATCAGCGTGACGGAGCCTTTCGCCCGCTACGGCTTAAGCTCCCTCGATGCGCTTTCTCTGATGCGCGATTTGGAAGTGTGGTTAGGCCGCTCCCTATTGCCTACATTGGCCTGGAATTACCCGACGATTGAACAACTCTCGCGCCATCTGGCCGGGAATCTTGAGATAGAGGAGGTTGTCATGAAATCCAACGAAGAACACACCGTACCTGTCGAACCGATTGCCATCATCGGCATGGGCTGTCGCTTCCCCGGCGCCGATGGCGTCCAAGCTTTTTGGGACCTGCTCTCCAATGGCCGGGATGCTATCACCGAAGTGCCCCCCGACCGCTGGGATGTGGACGCTTTCTACGATCCCAATCCTCAGGCCAAAGGCAAGATCGTGAGTCGGTGGGGGGGCTATCTCGAGGATCTTGACCAGTTCGACGCTACCTTCTTCGGGATTTCGCCCCGTGAGGCCGCTCAACTCGATCCCCGGCAGCGGGTCATACTGGAAGTCGCCTGGGAGGCATTGGAAGATGGCGGCGTGCCGCCCCTCTCCCTGGCCGGGACGAGCGCCGGCGTCTTCGTCTCAACTCTCAAAGACGACTATGGCTCCCGCATCTTCGACGATTTTGACATCATTGAGCTATATTCGGGCACCGGAAGCGCCAACACTGTGGTAGCCAACCGCGTTTCCTACTTCCTCGACCTCCATGGCCCCAGCATCGTGGTGGATACCGCCTGCTCCGGCGCGCTGGTGGCCATTCACATGGCCTGCCAGAGCTTGCGCCAGGGCGAATGTCCCATCGCGCTGGCTGGGGGCGTCAACATCATTTTGGAGCCTGATTCCGACATCTTCTTCTCGCGGGCCAGCGTGCTCTCGCCCGATGGCCGCTGCCGCACCTTCGACAGTCGTGCCAACGGCATCGTGCGCGGCGAAGGCGCGGGCTTGGTGCTGCTCAAGCCCCTCTCGCAAGCCCTGGCCGACGGTGACCGCATCTACGCCGTGATCCGCGGCAGTGCCATCAATCACGATGGGCGCAGCAATGGCATCATGGCGCCCAGTGGTCCCGCGCAGGAGCAGGTGGTGCGGGCTGCGTACCGAAACGCCGATATCGATCCGGCCGTCGTGCAATACATCGAGGCCCACGGCACCGGCACACCCCTGGGCGACCCCATCGAGGTCAAGGCTCTGGGCAACGTCGTGGCGCAGGGCCGCCCGGAAGACGACACCTGCATCCTGGGCTCCGTCAAGACCAACATCGGCCACGGTGAGGCCGCGGCGGGCATCGCCGGCGTGATCAAAGCCGTGCTCGCCATCCAGCACGACATCATCCCCCCCAATCTGCACTTCGAGGAGCCGAACCCCCTGATTCCCTTTGATGAGTTGCCCTTTGTGGTGCCCCAACTGCTCACGCCCTGGCCCCGCCCTGACACACCTAAGTTGATCGGCGTGAGCGGCTTCGGCTTTGGCGGAACTAACGCCCACGTGGTCTTGAGCGAGCCGCCGGCCGACG
>JAAAOZ010000453.1 GCA_009908585.1 Chloroflexota bacterium | reverse complement strand
GTGGGTTTTGGGCGCCACCATCAACTTAGGCCCTATTTAGCTTCATTGGATCATCAGTCAAAATTCACCACCATCCAACTATGATGGGTGGCAACCCTTTGAGAGCACCCGGTTCGGCTATGCATTTCTCGCCCCGCCCGATGTCGAGGTATTGGAGAACGGTATGGATGGCACCGTCAACCTAGCCGGTCCCCTGGTCGACAACGAGCGGTGGCCCCGTATCACCGTCTCCAGCGCCGACAGCGATGTCTTCCGCCCGCCCGCAGGCGCCGACGTGGTCGAGTGGGTCGCTAACTCAGGGCTGGCAACCGGAGAGGTCGAAGGAATCGACATCGGCGGACAGCCGGGCGCCCACTTCTCTATGCCTGCCGGTCAAGGAGTCAACGCTGGTGATGAGTACTACGTGCTTAGCGGCGACCGGCTAATACGCATCGTCATTACCCACTGCGGCCCGGCGGACTGGGAACTGTACAACGCGTTTCTTGCCAGCTTCACCTTTGACGACGCCACGACCCATCATTGCCCCGGTTGGCATTCACCGTGCTAAAATCGTCAAGCGTATTACGGGCGCCGCGTTGTGTCCAATCTTGGGACCGCGAGCCTAACAGTACAGACCCGACTTCGTCTCGCAACCTAACGGGCCGCGAGTTGAGTTGCACCCCAAAGTGCCATCCTATTTCGCGCCAGATGGAAAACGCTGTCACCCCCCAGCGCGTTGAAGATGCGTTGATAGCTGCGCACGGCGCGATCCCGGGAGAACTGGCGCAGCATCTCCGCGCCGGCAACGAGGGCTACCTGCGTTTCTCCGTCACCGGTCCGCCGCCTCAGGTGCGCGAGGCGGCGAGGCGACTGCGAAAGTATTTTGATCGCCAATGCCTGCCGACCGCGACCTCGGCCTCATCTAACGTGGGCAGAATGAGTTAGGCCGTTCCAAGAAAATAAACCTCCCAAATACAAGCGATTTTCCGAGGAGAAAGTATCTGGTTTGGAAGGTTTTAAATTTTGGAACTACCTTAGCGCATGGGTGTTGGGAATAAGAAGATTAGCGCGGGGAGATAGCTCCTCGCGCTTTTTTTTCATGTGGTTGCGCGTCAATGTTGTGGGAGGTATACTGAGAGAGAAGATAGGACTTGTGAGGCGTCATGATGAAACAGCAAACAAAAGCACTAATCGGTTATCTCATCAATGGTCTCTCGATGCCGTTTTTCATCTACCTGCAACAGATCTTAGAGACGCCCGATGTCCTGCATCCCCTCAAATACTTAGGCTGGGCGCTGATTGGGTGTGGCGTAGGGTTGATCGCGTTGTCCACGGCCACGCTTGTCCGCAATCGAGCGGGCAACCTCATCGAGAGCGGTATCTACGGGATCGTTCGGCATCCCATGTACCTGGGCGCGATGCTGAGTTTCGCCGCGTATGTGTTCTTTCTTCCCCACTGGATCGTCCTGCTGCTGGTGATCGTCAATCTCCTGGTCATCTATGCCTTTATCCTCCAGGGGGATCGGCAAAACATCGCCCAGTTTGGTGATGCCTACGAGCGCTATATGGCAACCGTTCCCCGCATCAATCTCTTGGCGGGGATAGTCAAGCGGATAAACGGGCGGCCTGATCATGCTCAATGAACCCCCACTGGATCTAAACAAGGCCCTGGACGCGGTCGCTGCCGCGTCGGGGTTGGCGTTTCAGCACGCGGAGTTCATCCCCAAGGGCGAAGTGGCGTGGTGCTACAAGCTGACGGATCGCCAGAACCGCGCCTTCCTCCTGCGCATCGCGACCGCCGCGCCGACGGTGCCGAGGTCGGACATCGAAAAGCTGCGCGATCTCGCGTTCGTCATCACGCCCGTCGCCATCGACGGGATGTTCCTCCAACACGAGGGCTATACGCTCGCTCTGTATGAGTTCGTCGCCGGCGCAACGATGTGGGATCAATCCCCCAATGCCGCGCAGATGGAGGTGACCGGGCGATCTTTTGCACGATTGCACCAGACCGCCCGCACCAAGGGGCCGTTTGCCCATCGGGAGGACTTCTCCCTCCCGTTGTTGGATGATCTGCCCGTGTACCTTGACCGACTTGCTGCGAGCGAGCCGCCGGACGCCGGCGCCCCCGCCCTCCAACTCAAGCGCAAGCTCAGCCCGCACCTCGCCTTCATCGAGGGCGAGTACGACAAACTGCTGGCGCATCAGGCACACATCCGGCAAAGGGAGATTCCGTTCGTCAACTGCCACGGCGATCCCAGTCCAAAAAATCTCATCTTTGCGGATGAACGGATGGCCCTCATCGACCTGGATGACCTGATCTACGCGCCCAAGGAAACGGATCTGCTCTACTTCTCCGATCATCCGCACTTCGAGAGCTTTATGCGCGGCTATCGCGCCATCGTCCCGCACGCAACCTTGGATGCGGACATCCGAGCCTTCTATGGCCGCAGGTGGTTCTTAGGCGAAATGACAGAACTCTGCGTGGAGATCTTAGAGCGCCCGCATACCGCCGATGAGTACGCCCACTACCTCGAGCAAGTCGATGACATCCTGGAAGACGTGGGATTGGGGTAGACGTTTGACGTTTGACCTTCGACTTTCAACTTTGAACCTGTAACTTTCAACTCGATTTACAAAGTAGACCTCAAATGAATGACCGAGCCTACAACCTGGGCATCATGTTCCGGCGCGAACACGCCCCCGAAACGCTGCCCGATTTTGCCCGCCGCGCCGAGGACGCCGGATTTGACGAACTCTGGGTCGTCGAGGATTGCTTCTACACCAGCGGAATCGCAGCAGCGGCCACAGCCCTGGCCCGCACGGACGCGATGACTATCGGCTTGGGCATCATGCCGGCGGTGGTGCGCAACCCCGTCTTCGCCGCGATGGAGATCGCCACCTTGGCGCGGCTCTACCCCGGTCGCTTCCTGCCCGGCCTGGGCCACGGCGTAGCGAGCTGGATGCGTCAGATCGGCGCGTTTCCCAAGTCACAACTCACGGCGTTGGAAGAGGTGACCGTCGCAATCCGCGAGCTGCTCACCGGCGCGGAACTGAACCCCAGCGGCCAGTACGTCCAGATCGATCGGGCGCAACTCGTGCATCCGCCCGATCCCGTCCCGCCGATCTCGCTGGGCGTCATCGGCCCCAAATCGCTGGCGCTCTCCGGTCGTGAGGCCGATGGCACCATCCTGAGCGAATATGCCTCGCCTGCCTACATCACCTGGGCGCGCGAGCAGATCGCGGCGGGCCAGGCACAGGCCGGTCACGACCGGGGCCATCGGCGTAGCGCAGTAGCGAATACTCTGTGACAGTAACGAGGGCGTGATGCAAAGGCACAGGTTCTTCAGGAATTCGCCGGGTGCAATTGCCAAGCGCTATTAGCGCCCCCCACTCGCAACCCAGTAACGACGCGAAAAAGGTCTGTGATCCCCACAAACACGCGATGTCTGGCTGTTTTTAGGGCTACGGAGGGGATTGCCCGGCAAAATCCGAAAGACTCAGGGCACAAAGACGCAAAGCTGCCAGGTGAAAGTCTTGGCGGCTTTGCGTCAAATGCTTTTTGGATGCTCTGGGTGTTGGTTCAACTTGACTAAGGGCCTCCTGAGGGGATAATGCACCAATCACATTAGTGGGGGAACTCTTTTTATCGCGCCCACATCCCTAGGAGGGAAATATGACGATCATACCGTTACTCGTCGCAATCTTAATTGGTTATGCTCTGGGAGACATTCAAGCCGCCTTTATTTTGGGCAAGCTGGTAAAAAAGATCGATATCCGACAACATGGCACGACCAACGCCGGCGCTTCCAATGCGACCATTGTGTTGGGTTGGAAGTACGGCATTCTCGCCGGCATTATCGATATTCTCAAGGGGATGTTCGCCGTGGCGATCGTGCGGGCGCTCTATCCTGAGATGCCGGGGTTGGCATTCGTCGCCGGGATCGCCGCCGTGATAGGCCATATCTACCCGATGCTGTTGGGCTTTCGCGGCGGCAAGGGCATCGCGGCGCTGGTCGGCGTATTGCTGGGCCTCAACGTCTGGTTGGGCTTGGCCGTGATTGCCTCTTTGTTCATCATCACCGTCCTGACCGACTACATCGCGGTGGGATCTATCGGATTGTACATCGCGCTGCCCTTCATCGCACTGCTGATCCTGCAATATCCGCTGGCCTATGTGGGCGTGGCC
>JAAAOZ010000109.1 GCA_009908585.1 Chloroflexota bacterium | reverse complement strand
CAGAGCCTGGGAAGGTGTATGCGCAGGTAATCGTGCCGGGCTGGCGAGTGGTCTTTCGCGGGCCGTCGGGCGAGACCTACGACGTGCACACCGATAAGACGCAAGAACGCTGGGTGATCTGCGATCAGGATCAGAAGGAGGAATCGCCCGCGACGCCAGCTCCGCTTACGCCGGGCGATAGCTCCTCCGCCGTGGAGGCCGCTGTTCGCATGTTGGCGGATAGGTTGAATGTCAGCCGTGCGGCGATTGAGGTTGTCAAGATCGAGTCTATGCAATGGCGCAATTCCTGTCTGGACTGCGGCGGTCCGGAGGAAAGTTGCTTGATGGTTATCACGCCAGGGTACCGCGTGGTGTTGAGGAGCGACGGTGAGCTGTACGAGGTGCACACTGATGAGAGCGGCGATCACGCACGCATCTGCGATGTTTCCGAGAAGACGCCGCCGCGCCCAGGTCCAGATAACGGTGAGATGCCGCCGACGGTGGGGCCGGCGCTCAAGCAGACGTTGGCCTATATGTCGGAGAGTTATCCCGGCTTCGGTCTGGGCGAACTGTCCACAAACACATGGGGGAGTGAAAATCGCACCGAGGAGGGGATCCTGGGGGTAACGGCCTACGGCTTCACCGCTGCCGATTGGGATGTGGAGATCAATTGTCCCGTCGTGCCGGAGCCGGTGTGTGATGTGAGGCTGCGTCACACGACGATGGGGAAGCTTTGGGAGGGGGAGGTCGCGCCGTCAGGCGCCATCACGGAGACGACCGCGATGCCCACGCTCACCTATGAGGTCGGCGAGTGCGATGAGAGCCTCGATGTCGAGGCCTTGAACGAATGGGATGAGCTGACGACGGAGACTGCCGATGACGATGTGGCCTTCACCCATCGATTGGCCTATGTCTGCTGCGCTGATCTTGTCCTCTCCGCCGGCTATGACGCTGACGCGGAGACGATTCGATTGGTGGAGACCAATCAAGGCGAGAAGTGCCGCTGTATGTGCGGCTATGAGATCACCGGCGCGCTGGGTGGTTTTCCCTCCGGCGATTATCGTCTGGAAATCTGGGGTGTACAGCACCTCTCCAGCGAGGAACGGTTGACGCTGCTCGAAGCGACCGACATCGAGATGCCATAAAGTGGGCTTTTCTCTAAATAACGTGCAATACAGCAATATCTCCGCGAATAGAGAACGCAGTTTTGGCTCCTCACTCTTGTCTTTTTCTCCATCGACTTAGGCCAAAACGCCCACCCGCTTGCCCCTTTCCCGAAGGCAGGTATACTTCTTCGTACGACGAAACCTGGAACGCGCTCCCGCTCGCCTGAGCGGGAGCGTGTTATAATGAGAGACCAGTTGATGCAATTGGAAGCAGAACGTAGAAGCTCAAATTCAGGGAGGTTCTATGCCCATTTATGAGTACTATTGCCCCGCGTGCCACGGGCGTTTCCGTCATCTGGCGCGGAAGATCGATGCGCCGGCGCCGGCCTGCCCGCGCTGCGATAATCCCGACGCGGAGCGGATGGTCACCGCTGCCAACGTCGTACACAGCGAGGCGCATCACCGCAGGGAGTTGGAGGCGGCCAAGCCCCAGGTGGATCAGGACGATCCCGAAGCCATCGCGCGCTTCCTCCAGGCATCGGGGCGCTTGGAGGATGCCGAGGGCGTCTACGACAGCCCAGAGTACAAGGAGCTGATCTACCGGCGCGCGCAGGGGGCCACAGATGAGGATCTCTCCGATCTTGTTGAGGGTTTGACGGAGGAGATGCAGGCCTCGGCGGCGACGGAGATGGTCGGCGCGATGCTCTTCTCCAAGCAGGTCGAAAATCGGATGGGGGCCGAAGGCCCGCCCGAAGAGCATGACCACGAACATGAGCAAGAGTCACGTTCTCCCAAAACGGCGGATGATCTGGGGTGGGGCTAGGCCCAATTTTCTGATAGAGGTTAATATTTTCAGCGTAGAATGGTGTTTGCGCAATGAAATTGCTTGTAAGTTCATGATTACGAGGTGATAACGTATGCAGGACCTGGATGGAGGAAAGATGAAAAGTCCGTTTCAGCAACATTTGGAGGATGCTTTTTCTCAGTTACAAGGGCAGCGACTCATCATCGTGGGTGGAATTTGGATCGTGGTGATTGGTCTGGCGCTCGCGTGTGCCTTTGGCCTGATTCGACTGCCAACCCAATCGCGTGAGGTCGAACCGACGCCCACACCCACCACCAGCGCCGATTCCCAAGCAGCGCCCACCAGCACGCCGGAGAACGGTGAGGGCGGCTTCGTCACGCTCCCCACGCCGACGCCTGAACCGAACGCGCCGGCATCGGAGACGGAAGGTGAAGGCGAAGAGGAGAGTAGCGGCGAATCACCCGAGGCCAGCGGCCTGCCGGCCTTGCCTTGGGGCGATTTCGGCTACGGCATCGCCGCGCATGGCATCAGCATGCCCTACTACACCATGGATCAGATCAAGGGGCAGTTGGGCCTATCGTGGGTGAAGCAGCAGGTCCGCTGGGATCACTTCTCGACGGAGCCGGGATCGATGGACTGGAGCGGCTACGATGCGATGGTCGACGCCGCGCAGGAGAAGGAGCTTAAGGTGATGATGAGCGTCGTCGGCGCGCCGGATTGGTCGCGCACCTACTTCGACGATAATCCGCAGGCCGCCCCGCCCGACGATTTCACGCTGTACACCGAATTCTTGGCGGAGATGGTCGAGCGCTACAAGGGCCGCATCCACGCCGTCGAGGTCTGGAATGAGCAGAACTTAGATCGCGAGTGGGACACCGCCGAGGGCGTCCAGGCGGCCCGTTATGTGGAGCTGCTGCGCATGTCCTATCAGACCATCAAGAGCCGCGATCCCAACATTATCGTCATCAGCGGCGCGCTCTCGCCCGTCGGTTCCTCGGCCACTGACCCGGCCAATCCCGACCGTGTCATCTATATGGATGATTTCGATTACATGGATCAGATGATCGCAGCCGGCTTCTTGGATTACGCCGATTGCGTCGGCGCGCATCACAACGGCATCAATATGCCGCCCGATGTCGCATGGGACGAGGGCTACAACGACCCGGAGGCGCAGTTCCGAGGCCCCTTCGATAACCCCAATCACTCCTGGTCGTTCAAGAGCACGCTCTGGGGCTATCACGAGAGAATCCAGCAGGCGGGACAGAACAAGCCGCTCTGCGTCACGGAATTCGGTTGGGCCAGCGCCGATGGCTTCGACGGTTACCCGCCCGGCTTTGAGTTCGCGCTGGATAACACGGCGGAGGAGCAGGCCCAATGGGATGTCAAAGCGTTCCAGTTGATGCGCCGCTGGGGCTTCGTGCATCTGGCTTTCCTTTGGAACCTGGACTATTCGTACAAGGGCGGCATCGGCCCGACGGACCCCAACGCGCCGTACAGCATCTTGGATTTCCAAGGGGCGGCGCGCCCGGCCTACGGCGCCATCGGCGAGATGCAGAAGATACCTTAGATCGGCCGATATGAAGGCGCCACGAAAAGTCTTGGTTGCATTCGCGTTGATAGGGTTGTTAGGTGCAGGATGGGCGATCTTCGCCCATCCCGCCGCTTTTTATCCTGAGCCGCCGCCCACCGCCACCCCCTGGCCGATCCCCCGCCGCGTCGATTCGCCGGGCTATGGCATCAATCTGCATATCTGGTGGGACCCATGGGCCGCCGTCCGCCGGGATTGGCATCTGGTGCAGGACGCGGGGTTCACGTGGGTGAAGCAGCGCCTCGCCTGGCAGGACATCGAGGGCGCCGGCCCCGGCGTTTACGAGTGGGCCGCCGCCGACCGCATCGTGGCGGAGGCGGAGGAGGCCGAGGTAGCATTGATCTTCCGGGTGGATCATCCGCCCGCTTGGGCTGCACCTGATCCAGAGGAGGACGCGACTGGACCTATCCCGCCCGTTGATGTCGCGGCCTTCGGCGATTTTTGCCACACGCTGGCCGATCGCTTTCGCGGGCGCGTGGCCGGCTATCAGGTTTGGAACGAGCCGAATCTCGCCCGCGAGTGGGGCGGACAGGTGCCCGATCCCGGGGGCTACACCCAACTCCTGCGCGCCTGCTACGTGGGCATCAAACGCGCCGATCCGGAGGCGTTGGTCATCTCGGCGGGACTTTCTCCGACCGGCTCCGGGCCGCCGCACGCCCTCCCCGACGCGGATTTTCTGCGCGGGATGT
>JAAAOZ010000386.1 GCA_009908585.1 Chloroflexota bacterium | reverse complement strand
TCATCTGTGACGCGAGGCATTACTTTGACCGGTTCCTTTAATGACAACGCCGCGATTTCCTCGGCTAACTCCGCCGTGATCTCGACGCCCGCCTCGGCCACTACCTCATCGGAGTCGGGATCGCGCACATCTGCACGCAATGTCTCACCCTCCAATTGCGGCGCCGAGTTCTGCACCACGCGGACGACGCGCCGATAGGGCGTCTCCACAAATCCCAGGTCGTTGACGCGCGCGAACGCCGCCAAGCGCCCGATCAGGCCGATGTTCGGCCCCTCCGGCGTCTCGATGGGGCAGATGCGCCCGTAGTGGCTGTGATGCACGTCGCGGACATCGAAGCCCGCGCGCTCGCGCCGCAAGCCGCCCGGCCCCAGCGCCGACAAGGTTCGCTTGTGCGTGAGGCTCGAAAGGGGATTGGTCTGCTCCATAAATTGGGAGAGCTGACTGGACCCGAAGAATTGGCGCACGACGGCGACGACGGGACGAATGTTGATCAAGTTCACGGGCGTCGGCGATTGATCGCGGATGCTCATCCGCTCTTTGACGACGCGGACCATCCGCACGATGCCGACGCGAATCTTGGCCTGCACCAACTCGCCCATCGTCTTGACGCGCCGGTTGCCCAGGTGATCCATATCATCCGGGCCGGCGACGCCGTTGTTGATGTGAATCATGCGCCGCACAATCGCTACCACGTCTTCCTTGGTGAGCGTGCGCACCGACATCGGGATGTTGAGTTGCATCCGCTGATTGAGCTTGTAGCGCCCAACTCGTTGGAGGTTATAGCGTTGAGGATCGAAGAGCTGCGAGGTGAGGTACTCTTGCGCATTGTCCAGCGTGGGAGGATCGCCCGGACGCATCCGCCGATAGAATTCGATGATCGCCTCCTCGGCGATGGGCTGATCATCCTTCATCTCCCACGTCGGCTCCTGCCGAATCGTGTTGGGAATCCAAGGGTTATCAGGATCGTTATCGGCCTCTCCGAAAAGCTCTAACAATTCCTCGTCGGTACCCACAGAGAGGATATCACTGTGCAACTCATCGTCCACCGCCGCTAACGCGCGGAGGAAAATCGTCACCGGGATGGTGCGCTTGCGGTTGAAACGCAACACTAGATAGCCCGATTTCCGGGTCTCGAATTGCATCCACGCGCCCCGGTCGGGAATCATCTTGGCGCTGGCCAAACGACGGCCCTTATCAATTTCCAGATCGAAGTAGACGCTGGGAGAACGAATAAGCTGACTGACGACCACACGCTCGGTGCCGTTGACGACAAAGGTCGCGTCTTTGGTCATCAGGGGGAAATCTCCCATGAAGATTTCCTGCTGAATGATCTCGCTGGTCTTGCGATTGACTAGCGCTACATCTACATGCAGTGGGATAGAGTAGGTGAGATCGCGATCCACGCACTCCTGGCGCGTGTGTTTTGGCTCATCAAAACGATAATCCAGATCAAACCCGGCCTCCTCTGCTTTATGGCCAGGTAAATAGAGACTTAATGATCCATTAAAACTCTCAATGGGTGAAGCCTCATCAAAAAGTCGATAAATCCCCTCCTCGAGCAACCAATTATAGGACTGGACCTGCACTTCCACCAGTCCGGGGAGCGGCAAAGCACTCGGAATACGCGCGTACGATTTGACTCCAAGATCAGCTACTGACATCCTGTTCCCTTACCTCCTGGGCGCCACTCTACATCTTAAGATATCGTCGACGATGGCAGTCTCTCACTAACGGTGTCCCTGCGCACACGGCCAAACAGACCCTCAGACATTCCCATCTTTTATAAAAGCATCCAGCAGAATAAAGATAAGACTATGAGGGGATCAGAGGATCATCGCGCAGGGAGGATAATCGTGACACTTCCAATCACACGACAGACGATATACACACAATAACCAATGTCGTAAAGTTCCAAATTGAGAGTCTACCTGAATCAACCTAAACGATTTAGCATTATAACATGGGCTATGATTACGTCAACTAAACGTTAAAAATCAGAATATAATCTTGTTTACGGGATCCCCTTGCGTTTCTGATCAGGGCTGTTACCATATCGAAGCGTAAGATTAGGAGAGGATGATGTTACAGCAAATTTTATCTGGTGTCAGCGAATAGTATCAACAGATGGAGTAAATTCAGTGAGTGTGAGGCGCGCATGCCTTTTTTGATCGATGGCCATAATGTCATCGCGATGTTGCCGGATATCGACCTGGCCGATCCCCACGACGAGGTGAAGTTGCTGATGCGACTGCGCCTTTGGGCGTGGCGCGAGGATCGGCAGGCGGTGGTGGTTTTCGACGGCGGGATTCCCGGCGGACCGTCGCGCGAGCTTTCACGCGGTGGATTGGAGGTGGTCTTCGCCGCGCGGGGCTACACGGACGCCGATAGCATCATCCACGAGCGGCTCCAGCGCCTGCCCGATCCGGGCAACTGGACGGTCGTCTCCTCGGATCACGAGGTGTTGGACGCCGCCGCGAGGGTCGGCGCCCGCGCGATAACGTCCCAAGAGTTCGCCGAGGCGTTGAACGCGCCGCCGGCCGCGCAGAGATCGGAGAAGCCGCAGAAGATCTCCGCCGATGATGTCGCCTATTGGTTGGATGTCTTTGAATCATTATCAGAGGCGCCAGAGTCGGAAGATGAAGGTTTCCCCGAGTATCCAGAACCGCGCCCGCTATCGGGGCGCACGCGGACCCGACGAGGGAAAGGGCGCTTTTCCAGCACCATCGGGGCGCAGATGGGCGAATCCGAGTGGGAAGAAACGCGCGAGCCGGATCGTCCGCCCCCCAAGCCCAAGACCCCATCGCAGGGTAAGCCCGACGCGGTCTCCGACGCCGAGGTCGCCGCCTGGTTAGAGATCTTCGGGGAGGCCGAGAGCGACGGCCCACCGCCGCCGGATCTCAAGAAGAAGCCGCCGCGTCGGCCCAAACCCCAGCCGAGCGGCCCGCTCACCATCAAAAAGGAGACCGAGGAATCGCTCTCGTACGATGAAGTCGCGCAGTGGATGGAGGTCTTCGGCAAGGAGATGTCCCCGTCCGCGCCGGAGGAGACCGCGTCATCGGGGCCACCGCCCGTACAGGGCGAGACGCCCTCCTCCACGCTGATCGAGCAAAAGCGCAAGGTTGCACCGGCTGACGAAGAGGAAGACGATTCATTATCGGACGAGGACCTGGCGCTGTGGCATCGACTCTACGGGGATGGCGCATAGCCAGAAGCACGCCTCACATTCACAAAGGCCCGACGAGCTAGCTGCAGCTCATCGGGCCTTTGTGGTGAGTTATCAGATGCAACGTGCTTCTTGACCTACTGCGACGCCTCGTGATGCAAAATGTAGAGCAGCGCGTTGGCATAGGCCGTCTCAGCCTCCGCGCCCTCGAAGGTATGGTAGCCGCCCTGAAATTGAATATCACAGACGTAGCCGCCGTTTGCGCAATTTAGCCGCAGGGGCACCGCCTGTGCCTGATCCAGGTGGGGAAGCAGCGCCGCGCGCAACTGCGATTCGCGAGGCAGCCAGACCACATCCTGAAGGAAAATATAATCCAGCGCCCACTCGTAAGCCCCCTGGAACATGATGGCCGGATGACCGCCAAGTTTCTCCACTTGGATCGCCATATTGGCCAGCACAAAGACATCCTCGTCCAGCCCCCGGTCGGGGATAGCGAAGAAGTCGTGCATCTGCGGCTGCCATCGCAGCCCGGCCGCCTTGAGTTGGCGGGCCAGCGGGAGTTTGAGCATCTACGACTCGGCCAGGCGCTGCTTGAGGTACGCGATGTTGCTCACGGGCGTCGGGTCCTCGCCGTTGAGCGCGGCGGTGTAGTAGGAGACGTAATCGCCCAGGTGGATCAGGGAGAACATCTGCGCGAGCGCCGAGTCGCCGCGCCCGGCCAGCGCGTGCACGGGGATGGCGTTGCGCTCGAATAATTCCTCCGTCACCTGCCAGCGGGTCTTCACGCGGGGATGATCCAGCTTGGAGCGCAGGAAGATCGCGGCCATACGCGCGCTAACCTCCTGCGGGCGCGCCAAGCCGACGACCAAGTTGTGGTTCAGCTCCGGGAGTTCGTCCCAGAGGCCCCACTGCTTGGCGTTCTCGTTGAATTGGCCCTTCCAGCGGCGCGCGGCTGGCGCCAGGAAGCCACTGCCAAAGATCGTGGGCAGCTTGCCATGGAGATCGCGGGCCAGTTGCTTGGCCGG
>JAAAOZ010000324.1 GCA_009908585.1 Chloroflexota bacterium | reverse complement strand
ACATCGACGCCCTCAATGTCCGGCAGCTCGCAATCGACCACGGCCACGTCGGGCATAAGTTCCTCGATCAGCGCCAGCACCTCCAAGCCGCACTCGCCATCGGGGTCATCGACGAAGAGCCGGGCCAACGCTCTCTCCACATCGGCCGACATGCTCCACGCTTCCCCTGCATCCGGGGACGAAGCGCGGCCACAAGCGGCCAGCATCAGCCCAATCACGATAAGCGATACAAGCGAAGATCTCTTGATTCCCAACCTTTCCTGTCCCACGCCCCCCTCCTCACCCATGTGAACACCGAAAAGCCCCGCATCGCTTCCTCAGATTGATGCTATCAGCACTTGAGACTCCCTCATCCCTGAGTTTGTGCCTTCAATCGTCCATGGACAACCGGATCTTCCGCCAGCAATTCCAGTATACCACGCCCCCGGTTACACGGTGTGACAGCTGGTAACCATCTCGTCACACCGTGTAACCGGCGTCAGAGGAGCGCGGCCGCGGAGCTATCGCAGCACCTCCATCAAGACAATCCGAGGTCGCTATCACCTTATCACATCGAAGGGAGATTTGTCAACTGCTTAATCAAACACGATGGCAGCCGTCCAGAAACCGCCACGCCCGTTGGTCAAGAGCAGCCGCTCACCATCGGGCGCCAGATCGAACCAGGCATCCCAGCGCGGCTGGCTCAGATCCAGTACCACGCCGGTGGTCACGTTCACCGTCAGGATCCGCCGCCCGCAGAACGGCGAGGTCTGAACGAAGAGCCATCGCCCATCAGGCGTCCAGCGCGGAGCCGACGCCTCGCCCTCGGGCGCGATGGTCACGCGGCGCTCGATCTGGCCGTCGCGCCGGGCGATGGTGAGCACTACGTCATCGTGGCCCTCCCAGGCGACCGCCGCCAGCCGCGAGCCATCCATGCTCCAGGCGATCTGTTGGGCCTCGGCGTCGATGGTGCGCCGCGCGCCGCCGCTCCGATCCTGCAAGCAAATCCCCGCGCTGCAGGCGTAGGCGACCAGAGAGCCATCGGGCGCCGGTCGCACGGGACCTTTCGCGCCCCAGTGGGCGAGATCGATCCGCTGCGCCGGGCCACCATCGAAAGGCGCCAACCAAAGAGCGCCCTCCGATATGTACCAGACGCCCGCTTCGCTCACGCCGGGGAAGTCGTAGCGCCTCACCTCCGCCGGCTGCGCCAGTTGACGCACCCCACCCTCCGCAAGCGATAGGGCGAAGATGCCCATCGCCCGTGCGCCGATGCGCCGAGTGAAGATGACGCGGCGCCCGTCGGGCGACCAGTCAAAATCAATCACGTCCTCGGCCAGGCGCTCGGTCTGATCACCCTTCGCTGACACCAGCCACAGGTCATCGCGAGGGTAGTCGGCGAAGGCACGCGATAGGAAAGCATCATCGCTTGGCGACCAGGCCATGTGACGATACCGAGCGGTGTGCCTCGAGCAATACCAGTACCAGTTGGATGGGTTGGCCGTGTCCAACCACTGGGCCGTCTGGGAGAGCGGCAGGCGCTCTGGCTCCCTCAAGCGCACGGTCGAATGTTCCATCAAGGCGAGGGAAGTATCATCGGCGAAGGGTGTGTCCGGCAGTTCACGATGCTCGGTGCGCAGGCGAGCCAGGCCGTCATACGCCCAGCCGGATTGATAGAGACCGGAGAAGCCATTAGGATGATAGAGTGGGAGAGCATACGTGCGGCGGGAACCGTCAGCGTAGAGGAAGCGAATCACCACCTCGACCGCCGCGCCGCGCCGCCGGGGAACGCGCACGCGCACAGGCTCGTAGCGCACCAGGGGCGCGGTTGGGTCGAGCGGATCAAGGCCTGTCTGGCCGATCAGCCCGTCAAGCCAGGGGCGCAGGCTGTCCTCGGGGAAGCCGGCGACGAGGAAGCGGTCGGCGAAGGGAAGACGGGGGTCGTGGACGTAACCGCCGGCCACGGCCCAGACGATCCCCAGCGGATCGGGTAGATAGGAGAAGGGCGGCACGAAGGTAATCAGCAGCAGGCCCAGGGTGACGTAGCCGATGGTCCGCATCTGGGGCGGCCGGCCCCGAAGCCAGAGGACCGCGCCAGCCGCCGCCAACAGGCTCAACGCCCATACGCCCCAGTAGATGAAGCGCCGGAAACGGGATATCGGCTGCGACTCGGCCACGACCACGGTCTGGGTATCCGAGGTGATCGCGCGGCCGTTGGCGAGATCCAGCGTGAGGCGGGGGTGGTAGATGCCGGACGCGCTGTAGGTATGGCGAGCGGTGAGCGTCCAGGGAGAAAGATCGGCGGGACACGGTTGCTCGCTCTCGCTGCCATCGTCGAAGCGCCAGCGCAGCGACTGACACGCGCCCTCAACCCCCATGTAAATCCTGGCGGAGAGCGTGGCGGCGAAGGGCGGTTCCCCGTGCAAGGGGCGCGCGCCGAGGCGGACATGCGTCTCTTGAGCCGGAGCGATCTCCGTTGCGACAGGCAGCGGTGTGGATAGGGACGCCGGATCCACGTTCGGGGGCGAGGATAGCAGCCCGGTCGCTGACACCTGTTCTGACGGTGACATCACGATCCCCCCAAATGTGATGCCCAAGACGATCAGCAATAAGCTCAGGACCACCCATACCAAATGGCGCACGGGCTGCCGACGCCAGGGCCAGCTCGTCCCCTGAACGAAAAGCAAAGCCAGCAGAAGCATTGCGCTCGACACAAGGCCGGGCCAGGGCGCCCACGCACGCGGAAGAAGATGGTGCATCGGGATTGCCAACCCGGTGAAGAGGATGAGGGAGAAAAGGTGATTGAGGGCAAAAGACAGGATCAAGTGGAGCTTATCCGGCTCGCGCACCATTCGAAACAGGAACAGCAACGTGCTGGCTCCGATGAAGAGAGCGGCGGGCAAAAAGACGTTGGGGCGCGTGGCGAAGGATCTATGCAACGGTTCCAGGTAGATTTCTGTCATCATCTGCATAGCCACGTATAGGAAGAAGTAACTGATCAGCAAAAGCAAACCGCTTCCGACGTAAATCGAGGTGGTTCGTATCCAGTTTCCGTTTTTGTTTGCACTCATAGGTATCCTCCAATCTTAAAATGAGTGGCTCTCTTGGATTTCGACGGGCAACTCCCTAGCAATCCCCAAAGGCAGCGGGGATAATATGGGCAAACGAAGCAGTACCAAGGACTGGTGATGCACGAGATTCCACCCCAATCAATTTGGCACCATACATCAACCCCAGCTTCGTTTGCCTTGAACTTGGTTAAGGCCGTTCCAAGAAAATAAGTCTCCCAAAAACGGTCAGTTTTCTGAGGAGAAAGCATCAGGTTTGGGAGGTTTTAATTTCTGGAACTACCTAAGCACGCTCTAAGGCGCCGAGAGCGATTTTCTCTGTCGATCTACTTCGAGTTCTCTACTATAATTGCACCCGGCGAATTCCTGAAGAGCCAAATGAACTACGGCACCTGCCACAGCTTGACTGTGCCATCCAGCGAGCCTGAAGCCAGCATGTCCCCAGATGGGGAGAAGGCCACGCTCTCTACGGTGTCTTCGTGCCCCCCCACATCACGCAGCAACGCACCATCGGTCACCTGCCACCACTGCATCCGATGCCAGGCATCCCCGGTCACCAACACTTGCCCATCTGGGGAGAAGGCAAGGCTGTTGATGCCGGGCCATTCGGATCTCATGGTTCGCAGGGGATGCCACTCCTCCGCCTCCCACAATCGCACCCAGCCATCCCACGAACCTAACGCCAGCACCGCGCCGTCGGGCGAGAAGGCCACGGCCTCCACCACGCCGCCCCCTGGCCTGAATGTGTGCACTCGCGTGCCGTCCGCCACCCGCCAAACGCGCGCCGTTCCATCAAAGGCGCCAGAGGCCAACAACACGCCGTCGGGCGAGAAATCCAGCACGAGCGCCGCGTCCTCGTGCCCCAGCAGCGTCCGCAACGGCGTCCCGTCGGCCACTCGCCACAGCAGTATCGTCCCATCCCAGGAGCCGGAGGCCAGGAGCTGACCGTTCGGCGAGAAGGCCAGGCTGCTGACCTTGCCCGCGCGTCCGCGCAGCGTGCGCATCACCGTCTCATCGCTCAATCGCCACAACCGCACGGTTCCGTCCGGCAGACCGAAGGCCAGCATCGCGCCGTCGGGCGAGAAGGCGACGTCGTGGGAGTAGCCAGCATCCCTCCCGCCCACGGGGATCCGCAACGTGTGGATCAGCTTCCGATCCGCGATCCGCCACA
>JAAAOZ010000387.1 GCA_009908585.1 Chloroflexota bacterium | reverse complement strand
GGAGAATGGTGCACCATTGTAAACGGCGGTGATGACGGCGATAACGATGATGAAGGCTATAACGTAGCACGCGACGGCGGCTAAAAATGCGGTATGATCGACGTTGTCGGGGTTGCGTAGGAAATCGATTTTGTTGGGCATCGACCTGCTCCTGTGTCAAAAATCTGGCTGGGGCGGCAGGACTCGAACCTGCGGTTGACGGATTCAAAGTCCGTTGCCTTACCAACTTGGCCACGCCCCAGCGACAAGCTCAAGGATATGTGATCCTCAAGTTGCGTGCCTTGATTATAACACGCCTTGCGTTTTGAACAAGCGAATGGGTGCCGTTTCACGCTTAAATTGGAAGTGCGTATGACGCGCCCTGTGATTCCATTGTACAGCGATAGGAAAGCTGCTTTTGAGAAGCGTGAAACGGCACCTAAGCAGTTTTGGCTTGGGAGGATGGAAAACAGATGAGTAAGAGCCAAAACTGCGTTGAAGGGTTCTTATCCCTCTTCCAACTCCCGCGCCTCCCGCAGGGCCGGGACGTAGTACTTCTCGGTGTACTCTTTGACCATCCGGCGCGTGGAGTACTGCGGCCCCACCGTGCGGATCGATTCCTTCATCATTGAGACCCAGCCGTGCGGAATGTCGCCGCGATCCCGCTCGTAGTAGAGCGGCACGACCTCGTTCTCCAATAGCTCGTAGAGCGCGTTGGCGTCAGCATCATCCTGCTGATAGAGATCGTTGTACATCTCTTCGGGCTGGATGGCCCAGCCGTTGCGGCCATTGTAGGCCTCCGCCCACCACCCATCCAAGATGCTCAGGTTGATACCGCCGTTGAACGCGGCCTTCATCCCGCTGGTGCCGCTGGCCTCCATCGGGCGGCGCGGCGTGTTCAGCCAGATATCGACGCCCTGCACGAGATAGCGCGCGAGGTGCATGTCGTAATCCTCTACGAAGGCGATGCGCCCGCCGAACTCCGGGCTGCGCGCGTAGTTGTAGATCTCCTGCATCAGCAGCTTGCCGGGGTCATCGGCGGGATGGGCCTTGCCGGCGAAGATAAACTGCACGGGGCGGTAGCGGTGATGGATCAGGGCCTTGAGGCGCTCGATGTCGCGGAAGATCAGGTTGGCGCGCTTGTAGGTCGCAAAGCGGCGGGCAAAGCCGATGACCAGCGCATCGGGATCCAAGAAGATGCCGGACGCCAGCAACTGCTCCGGCGAGGCGGCGCGGGTGATGCGCGAGACGCGCGCGCGCTCCCGGATGGTGGAGAACATCTTCATCTTGAGATGGACGTGCGCTTCCCACAGTTCCTCATCGGGCATATCGTCGATGCGGCCCCAGAGGACCTTTTCATCCTGGCGCGTCATCCAATCGGGGCTGATGTGTTTGCGATAGAGGCTGTTCATCGCCTGCCCGACCCACGAGGGGAGATGCACGCCGTTCGTCACATGTCCGATGGGCACGTCCTTCTCCTCGCGTTCGGGCCAGAGGCTATGCCACATCTTGCGGGAGACCTCGCCATGGAGGACGCTCACGCCGTTCGTCCGGCCGGCCATCATCAGCGCCAGCTTCGTCATGTTGAACGCGCCGCCGTGCCCGCCATCGTGGCTGCCCATATCCAAGAAAGTTTCGCGCGAGAGGCCCAACTCTTCCCATAGGTGAGAGAAATATTTGTCGATCATCATAAAAGGAAAGGCGTCGTGCCCGGCGGGGACGGGCGTGTGTGTGGTGAAGATAGTGCTGGCCTGCACGCGCTCTTTGGCCTCCTCGAAGCTCATGCCCGCCTGGACATACTCGCGCAGGCGTTCCAGAACCATGAAGGCGGAGTGGCCCTCGTTGATGTGCCAGACGCCCGGCTTGATGCCCAAGTTGCGCAAAATGTAGACGCCGCCGATGCCCAGCAAGATCTCCTGCTGGATGCGCATCTCTTGATCGCCGCCGTAGAGGCGCGCCGTCAACTGCCGATCCCACGGCGCGTTCTGCTCGATGTCGGCGTCCATCAGGTAGAGCCGCGCCCGTCCGGCCAGCGCCTCCCAGATCCGCAGATGGATCTCGCGGTCGCCGACGCGCACGGAGATCACCCGGCAGGCATCGCCATCCTCACAGAAGACGGGGCGGAGCGCCACCTCGTCGGGATTCAGCGGCGGATAGATCGCCTCCTGCCAGCCGCTGGCGTCTAAGCGTTGCCGAAAGTAGCCCTGCTCGTACAAGAAGCCCACGGCGACGAAGGGCAAGCCCAGGTCGCTGGCCTCTTTGGTGTGATCGCCGGAGAGGACGCCCAGGCCGCCGGAGTAGATGGGCAGCGAGGTGTGCAGGCCGAACTCCGCCGAGAAGTAGGCGATGGGACTCTCGCATACCTCCGGGTAGGCCTGCGTGTACCACGAATCGCCGTTCGTGATATCCGCGTCCAACTCCATCAACACCGCGTCGTAATCGCGCAAGAAGATCGGGTCGTGGGCGAGCCGATCCAAGCGCTCTTCGGGGACGCCTAAGAGAATCTGAACGGGGTTGTGTCGTGTGGTGGTCCACAGCGTGCGATCCACCTGCTTGAATAACTCGCGCGAGGGGCGGTGCCAGGACCACCAGAAATTATACGCCAATTCTTCCAGTCGGGAGATGCGAGGAGGGAGTTTTTCTTGAATGCTGACTTGGGATGATTCTGTCATGGTAAAGCTTTCCTCCTAAAAATGATTGGATAAAACAAAAGGTAATTGTTTAGCCTTTTGAGGTGCAACGCACTTTTGGGCTTATTGATAGGTATATACTGCATGAGACAGCGCTCACCTTCAGTTCAAGTGCGTTGCACCTTAGCCTGCTTATAAAACTAAATAGATACAACAAAAGAAGGCAACTTAAGGTCTAATCCATAAGACCAAAATGAGCATCAAAAAGGCGACGACGGTGAATTCGATCACGACGCGGCGGGTGAGGCGCGAGAGGAGATGTTGATACCCCACGCCGCTCCACAAATAGAGGCCCAGCGTCAGCAGCGTCGCGGCCGTCCACGCGGAGATCCGCCAATAGCCGAGCACCCAGGCGAGTTCGCTGAGTTGGAGCGCGATGATGGCGCTGAAGAGCAGGACGCGCCTCGCGGGAGCGCCGCTGGCGCTCAGCAGTTCGCAGGCCAGCACGCCGCTCAAGAGGAAGATGATCGGTCCGGTGACTAACATCCGTCCCTGCTCGATCAGGATCAAGCTGAAGAGGACGAAGCCCATCAGATAATCGGAGATGTTGAGCATCACGCGGGCGCTGGGATAGCCGGGATGGGCGGGGGAGAGCGCGCGGTAGCTCAGGTAGATCAGCAGGCCGATGAAGAAGCCGCTGGCCAGGAGGGTGCCCATCCACATGGGCCACGTCGAGGCGCGGATGAGCAACAGGGAGGCCAGGAGCGCGCCCAACGTCGGCGTGAAGAGCGTGAAGATGAGACGCCGCTCGCGGCTCTCGAAATCGGGGTGATCGCGCATCAGCGAGAGGGCGCCGGTGGCGATCAGGCCCATCATCAACATCGCCAGGAGCCAATCGCCGCCCAGGGCCAGATTCAGCGGGGAGCCGAAAATCTGCCGCACACCCAAGGAGAAGGTCGGCAGCTCCACAAACCGAAAGAGTGTGGCGCTGATCAACATCACGGCCAAGATAATACTCAGCCGGTCTCGCTCTGTATGCGATTTTTCCCTCTGCTGTGTAAGCATGAGGATATTTTAACGTGGAGAGGGGTTTTGTCAATGTTTTCGCCAGGGAATGTAAGATGTTTGTAAGATGCGGGTTGTGTAGGGCGGAATGGTATTCCGCCGCAGGGACATCCATTCTGACCAGCTTTCAGATAATTTGCACTTGTGGTCCGCGATTGATCCGCGGGCTACCCCACATCCTTCAGTGGGGAGCGACGGCTGATTGTCGGAAAGCGTCCCGCCGCGCACCTCGCCGAGGATTGAAATCCCCGGCTACTAAGCGCAAGTCAACTGAAGTTGACTCCATTTTTACACGGGTTATTTACAGTTGGTCTTTAGCCGACTTCAGCTCTTAGGCCGTTCCAAGAAAATAAGTCTCCCAAAAACGGGGAGTTTTCCGCCTGTGGCCATAAGGCCCCATGGCCGAGGGGGGGAAAACATCAGGTTTGGGAGGTTTTAATTTCTGGAACTACCTTAGCCTGCGATTCATCCGCAGGCGCAGGCGGCGTAGGCTGCTTTTTCCGACGATCAAGCGTTACACCCTCCTTCAGTGTCTCTCGAAGCGCATCCGG
>JAAAOZ010000166.1 GCA_009908585.1 Chloroflexota bacterium | reverse complement strand
GATGAAGGGATCGGCGTCGTCGCCGGTGACGGTATGGCCCGGCGCGAAGAAGGTATCATGCTGGTGCAGAAAGCGCCCCAACTTCTTGAGCATCCGAAAGGGCCACCACGTCCGCTCGCCGCCCGCCTCGAAATCCACGCCCCAACTCGGCGGCAGGTAAATCATCAACTCCTGATGACGATAGTCGCGGAGATCGGGCGGGACGTTCAATGGCGCATCGCTCACGCCCATCGTGATGCCGGTGTAGTAGGGACGCTCCGCGCTCGGCTCGAAGATGGCTAAATCCAGATGGATCAGATCGGAGACGATTTCGTGGTAGGCTTGAAAGTCGCCCAGGTGGTACAGGAGATGTTGCTCCAAGCCCTGGCGCCAACCCGGCGGCGGCTGAAGCACGCGCGTGCCGTCGGATTGCTCGTCATCGTAGGATACGATTTCGGACCCGCCGGGCGAGATATTTCGCTTGTTCATCGGTGTCTCCTCTCAGCAGATGAGAGCAGATGAGAGCAGATGGAATCGAACGTAAACGATCTGCTTAATCTGCTCAATCCGCTGATTTGCGGAAAAAAGAGGCCGCCCTAAGGCAGCCTCTTCTCCCTACCCAACCTTCATCCTATCCATACACACAAAAACTCTACCACAAAATCGCGGAAAGTCCAAACCTGACTTTATCATCACCCTTGCGAAGGTTCAAACACCAGGTAATTTTTCATATCGAGGTTGTCATCTCAACCTTCGCAAGGGTTAGAAAAGTTCTCAGTGACTAGGACTGAATTTTCACCAGATGGTAGCTCTTCTTCCCCTTGCGCAGGACGATGAATTGGCCGTCGATGGCGTCCTCGAGGGTGAGGTGGGCGCCCTTATCTTGGACGCGGACGTTGTTGACGTAGATGCCGCCGCTTTTGAGGAGGCGGCGCGTCTGGCCCTTGGAACGGACGAGGCCGCTCTCCGCCGCCACATCGACCAGCGAGCAGCCCTCGCCTTCCAGCGCCGACTTGGGCAGTTCGCTGGAGGGCACATCGCTGAAGATGTCCGCGATGTCCGCCGCGTCCAGGCCGGCAATCTCGCCGCCGAAGAGGACGTGTGACGCCTGCTCGGCCTTCTCCAGCGAGGTTTCGCCGTGGACGAGGCGCGTCATCTCCTGCGCGAGCGTGCGCTGCGCCTCACGGCGCTCCGGACGCGTCGCCACCTTGTGTTCCAACTCCGCGATCTCGTCTTGGGTCATCCAGGTGAAGTACTTGAGCAGATTGATCACGTCCGCATCGTCCTGGTTGAACCAGTACTGGTAGAAACGGTAGGGCGAGGTGCGCTCTGGATCGAGCCAAATCGTGCCGCGCTCCGTCTTGCCCAGCTTGGCGCCATCGGCGTTGGTGATGAGGGGGTAGACGAGGCCGTAGGCCCGCTTCCCGCGCGCGCGGCGAATCAGCTCGACGCCCGCCGTGATGTTCCCCCACTGGTCGCTGCCGCCGGATTGCAGCACGCAGTTGTGATGATCGAAAAGATGCAGGAAATCGTAGGATTGGAGGAGCATGTAACTGAACTCGGTGTAGGAGATGCCGCCCTCCTCGCGATCCAGGCGCGATTTGACCGAGTCCTTCGCCATCATATAGTTGATGGTGAAGTGCTTGCCCACATCGCGTAGAAATTCCATCATCGAGATCGGCTTGAGCCACTCGGCGTTGTTGAGCACCTTCGCCGGATTACTTTTAACGTCAAAATCCAAAAAACGCGCCAACTGAGGCTGAATCTCCGCCACGTTGGCCGCCACCTGGTCCATCGAGAGCAACTGGCGCTCCTGGCTCTTGCCGCTCGGATCGCCGATCATGCCGGTGCCGCCGCCGGCCACCGCGATGGGCGTGTGGCCAAAGCGCTGCATCCGCGCCAGGCCCATCAGGGCCAGCAGATTGCCAACCTGCAAACTGTCCGACGTGGGATCGAAGCCGATGTAGGCCGTGATCTTCTGCTCGGCCAACACCTCCGCCACGCCCTCTGTGTGATCGTAGAGCAAACCACGCCACTTAAATTCATCCAATACGCTGGTCATCATAACCTCCTCGTGAAATGGTCGAAAGTCTTAAGGTCGAAAGTCGAAAGTCTTAAGTCATCGTGATCTGGCAATAAAAAAGACGCGGAGCCGGTCGCTCCACGTCTCTGAAAGAACTTTGTCGGATGGGGATCAATCCTACATAGCGTCCCTCGCAGCGCAAAGCGGCCGTTCCCCGGATTGGGGAGCGGCATAATAATAGACATAAGCGCTGCGCGTTACGTTTTCCAGTCCGAGCATCACTCGTAATCCTCCGAAGTATGCCAAATCTTCCTCAATGATACTGGGGATGAATGAATTGTCAAGCAATCGTTAGAATTCCTCTTGACGGAAGCGCCAGATGGCGATGACGATGCAGGCCACGGTTGCCAGCAGGATCACGTAGAGCGGCGTCGTGATCTGGGGCGGGACGCCCAACATCAGCGCGCCGGCCAGGGAGGTCGTAACCTCATCGCCGAGCGGCATCACCAGGCTCCAGGGCAGCACGTAGCGCAGCGCGGGAATCATGCTCAGGAGATACTGCTGTCCAAAGAGCAGTCCCAGCGGGATGGCGATCACCGCGCCCCACTGATCGAAGAACGCGCCCAACATCACTGTGAGGGCGAGGTAGAAGAGAAGGTGCAGGGTTATGACCGAGAGGCTCAGGAAAAATCGGCCCACCGTGACGTCCGCGCCGCTGACGAGCATCTGAACCAGGGCCAGCAACCCAGGGAGCAGAATCATCGTCACGACCATGCCCACAGCGTTGGGAACAAGCTTCGAGAGCACGTAAGCCTCCCGCGAGACGGGTTTGGAGAGCACCCACGCCGCCGTCCCCGATTGTTTTTCGCCCACGATGGCGCCCTGCATAATGATGATCACGGCGACGGTGGGGAACATCCCGGCGAAGAGGCTATAGATGCCCACAGCATCTTGCGGGGGCACCTCCGGCGTCTGAATCATCCCGAAGAGCACCATATTGATGACGCCGGTCCAGATCAGCGCGTGAATCCACCAGGTCGATGTCTTCCACCAACTGGCGAAGCCCGCGCGCATCAGATTGCCCAATCCGCGCCGCCAGCCTTCTTCCCGTACCGGAACGAATGCACTATTGCCCGTCATGGTCGCCTCCTTCTCCTTCCACGAGGTTGACGAAGATTTCCTCCAACTCATAGGCCCGGCGGCGGAACTCGGCCACCACCATCTCCGGGTCCTCCAACAGCCGACGCATCAAGCGCGCCTCGGCGGCGTCGGGATCGGTCACGTTGACGGTCCAGCGCGTCGCGGCAGGTTCAGGCTCCACTTGGATCTCGGCGACCCACGGCTCGCGGCGCACGCGCGCCAACGCCGCCTGCACATCGCCCGCCTTGATGACGACCGAATAGGCGGCGCCGCCGCTGCCGGCCAACAGCGTCTCGATGGCGCCCTGCGCTGCCAACTCGCCGTGATTGAGGATCGTGACGGTGTCGCTGACCTTTTGCACATCGTCTAAGATGTGGGTCGAGTAGAAGATGGTCGTGTGCTTGCGAAGGCGCTCCATCACCTCCAGGACGTCCCGCCGCCCCAGCGGATCGAGCGCGGCCGCCGGCTCGTCCAAGATCAGCAGATCGGGATAATTCACCTGGGCCTGCGCGATGCCCAAGCGCTGGCGCTCACCGCCGGAAAAGCCCTTGATGGGCCGGTCGGCCTTCTCTTCCAGGCCGACCAGATCGAGCATCTCTGCGACGCGCGCCTCGATAGCCTCCTCCGGCCCTTGGAAGAAGAATCGAACGGTGAAATCCAACGTCTCGCGGGCGGTCATGTGCTCGAAGAAGCGGGGATCTTGCGGCAAGTACCCCACCCGCGCGCGAATGTCGTTACTCTCCTCGACGATGTCCATCCCGAAGATGGCGCCGGAGCCTCGCGTAGGCTTGGCCAATCCCAGCAACAGCTTCATCGTGGTGGTCTTCCCGGCGCCGTTCGGCCCCAAGAAGCCAAAGATCGAGTTCTCATGCACGGTGAGATCGAGATTTTGCAGCGCGATCACGTCGTCATAGACCTTGGTCAGCGCTTGGGTTTGAATAATGACGTCCTTCATAGACTTGCACCTCTATCGGTGGCTCTTCAGGAATTCGCCGGGTGCAATTGCACTATCCCCAACCACAACTCAGTAACGACACGAAAAAGGTCTGTAATCCCCACAAACACGCGATTTCTGGCTGTTTTTAGGGCTACTGAGGGGGTTACCCGG
>JAAAOZ010000072.1 GCA_009908585.1 Chloroflexota bacterium | reverse complement strand
CTCGCGTCGTGCGAATTTGCTCGTGACGGAACAACTGCTTGATCAAGTTGCGCCGCAGAGCAGTCCGATGGCTCGTCGAGCGATTTAGTTTTTTACCCGCGACTCGATGTCGCATCTTCCACCTCCCTTAAATCAGATCCTTCAGCAGCGCGGTATCATAGCACGAAGCGCCAGAAAGGCAACTGTGCGATCCGCGACCCACTATGATGTCGCTTCCTCCACATCTTCCTCTGTCAAGAAGTCCTTGTCCTGCAGTAACTCCAGGACCTCTTCCAGCGATTTTTCGCCGAAGTTGCGAACGGCTAACAGTGTGTCGGTGCCGCGCGCCAACATTTCCAGAACCTCGCCCACGTTTGAGATGCCCGTGCGCTTCAGCGCATTGTAGACTCGCACGCTCAATCCCAAATCCTCGATGGGCGTGGCATAGGCCTGATGTGGGATTTCCTCTTCCTCGGGCTCTTCTACCGCTTCGATTTCCTCTTCGATCTCCGCACCGGCAACAAGCCGCAGGTGTTTTACCAGCACCCGAGCCGATTGCTTCAGCGCATCCAATGGCTCCACGCGACCGTCCGTCCAGATATCCATCGTGAGGCGGTCATAGTTGGTCAACTGCCCAACGCGGGCCTGATCCACGTGGAAGGTCACCCGGCGAACCGGGCTGAAGATCGCATCCACGGGCAGGACGCCGATGGGCGCCCGCTCTCGTCGTTCCGCGGGTTGATAACCACGGCCTTTCTCCACAGTGAACTCGAAATCTAAATGAGCTTCCTCATCATCAACGTAGAAAAGATACAGCTCTGGGTTCAGCAACTCGATCTCCGGCGGTGCGATGATATCCCCCGCCGTGACAATGCCTTCCCCTTCCACGCGAAGCGCCATATATTGCGGACCTTCGCCTTCCATTGTAAGCCGCACTTGCTTCAGGCGCAGCATCACTTGAATCACATCCTCTTGCACGCCAGGAATGGCAGTGAACTCATGAGGAATGTCCGTGACTCGCATCGCCGTGATCGCCGCTCCTTCTAATGAGGAGAGTAATACGCGACGCAGGGAATTACCCAGCGTCGTGCCATAACCACTTTCCAGCGGGCCAATAATATATCGGCCATAATGCTGAGTATTAACGTCTATTTCTATTTTGGGCAGCACTGGTGCAACTAACACATTGCCTCCTGTCTGCCTATCTATACGCGGCGCTTTTTAGGCGGGCGGCATCCATTGTGAGGGATGGGGGTCGTATCGACGATGGAAAGGACTCGCAAGCCTTTCCCCGCGATAGCGCGCAACGAAGCTTCACGCCCCGGTCCGGCACCCTTCACAAAGACATCCACTTCCCGCATACCTTCATTATCCATCGCCTCTTGGGCCACCTTCTCCGCCGCTAACCGGGCGGCAAACGGGGTGCTTTTTCGCGTCCCCTTGAACCCCACTGAGCCGGCGCTAGCCCAACGCAACACATTGCCTTGCGTATCGGCGAAGGTTACAATCGTATTGTTAAACGTCGTATGAACGTAGACGTGTCCATGCGGGACATTGCGCTTCACACGACGAGTCTTTTTCTTATTACTGCGCCGAGATGAACGTTTAGCCATTCAAACCTCCTAAAAACCCCATCCTGACAAAAAATAACCATCGCTGATAATTCAGCGGATTTAGGACGGAGAGCTCGCGCTCCCATCCCCAGGGTTCCAATTTATTTCTTCTTAACGCCGCGACGACGACCACGACCGGCGACGGTCTTACGCGGACCGCGTTTGGTGCGAGCATTCGTGCGGGTGCGTTGACCGCGCACGGGCAAGTTACGTCGGTGACGCAGCCCCCGGTAGGAGCCGATCTCGATCAGGCGCTTGATGTTGCGCTGCACTTCACGTCGCAGGTCACCCTCGACGACGTAATTACGATCAATGATATCACGAATGCGAGCTACTTCGCGCTCGTTCAATTCGTTCACGCGCTTATCGGGGCTGATGCCCGCCTGCGCGAGAATATCATTGCTGGTCTTGCGTCCGACACCGTAGATATAGGTCAACCCGATCTCAACTCGCTTATCCCGAGGCAAGTCAACGCCTGCTATACGTGCCATAGTTCCTCCCCAGATTCCTTAAAATGAGCGCCGGCTAGCCCTGGCGCTGCTTGTGCTTAGGATTTTCGCAGATCACTCGAACGACACCTCGGCGTCGAACAATCTTGCACTTCGGACAACGTTTCTTCACAGATGGTGATACTTTCATTTGTATCCTCCTGTCACTTGAGCCAAATTACAACGTCCGGCTCCAATTCAATAACCGCATCAGTGTACGCCAGAGAACACTCAGTCAACCTTTCCCTTCTCCAAGAAAGATGTTTTAGCTCTCTATGCGATTATCTATCCTACATTAACGATCCAACGCTCGTTGAGCATTGCAGCGTGTTATTATACCACACTTCCCAAAATCTTAGCGGAGGAAGCCTTCGTAGTGGCGCATCAACAATTGTGCCTCTAGCTGCCGCATCGTATCCACAATCGTGCCAACGACAATGAGCAAGCCGGAGCTGTTGATTAACATCTGTTGGGTATTCATGAACAACCCAATGACAAAGGGCAAGGTCGCGATGATGCCCAAGAAGAGCGCGCCAGCTAACGTGATGCGCTTATAGATTCCCAAAATAAACTCTTCGGTCCTGCGACCAGGGCGCACGCCGGGAATAAATCCCCCTTGCTTCTGCAACGTCTCCGGTAGGTTTTGCTGCTCAATCATCACGAAGGTGTAGAAGAAGGTGAAGCCAAAGACGGCCAAGAAGTAGAGCGACCCATACCACGGGCTTTCCCCACCGAAAAAGGCTATTAAGCTCTGAGAGATGTTACTTACCGTTGGATTCGTCGATCCCACGGTAAATTGAGCGATAACAGCCGGGAACGCCAGGATCGATTGGGCGAAGATCATCGGGATCATACCAGCGGTGTTGACCTTTAGGGGAATGTAAGTGCTGCCGCCCCCATAAACCTTTCGACCTCGGACGCGCTTACCGTACTGCACACGAATTCGTCGCTCTCCCTCTTGCACAAAGACGATGAAGAGGACGATCAACACAGTGATGACGGCAAAGATCAAAATACCAAACACACCGTCGCTATCCGCAATACTCTGCAGATTCGTAGGTATGCGAGCGACAATACCGCCTAAAATGATCAGCGAGAGACCGTTACCAATCCCCTGCTCGGAGATCAATTCTCCCAACCACACGGCGAACATCGTACCCGCCGTCATCGTCAACAACACGGTAATGGTGGGCAAAATCTCGCCCGCCCCCCATCCAAAGTTCGGGATGATGGGCGTTGCCGATCCAGAACTGAACAATTGGGCCTGTCCATACGCCTGCAGGGCCGCCAGCGGCACTGTCAGGTAGAAGGTCCATTGATTCATCTTGCGCTGTCCCTCGTCCCCTTCCTCGCGAATCCGCTGTTCAAGCTGCGGGAAAATCGGGAGGAGCAACTGCAAAACGATGGATGCGGTTACATAGGGATAGACGCCGGCCGCCAATACCGAGAAATTTGATACAGCGCCCCCGGAAAGCAGATCCAATAGCCCAGCCAACTGACTGGTGGCCGATCCCGAATTAAGGAACGCGGACAGTGCGGCGCGATCCACACCGGGCACAGGAATGTTGGAGGCTAATCGGAAAATCACCAAGATCAAAATAGTATACAGGATGCGCCGTCGCAGGTCAGGAAGCTTCAACGCATTGCGCAGGGCCTCAATCATCACTTTCCTCCGTTTATCTCACTGATCAGCGGGTTCGACGATCGCCCCGTTTCCAGGGCAACATCTCCACCTCGCCCCCCGCATCTTCAATTTTGGCTCGCGCCGAATCGGAGATGCGATGGGTCTTGACCTTCAAGGGGATATCGATTTCCCCACGCCCCAGCACAACGATCAGATCATCTTCATGTTTAATCATGCCGACCTCGACCAGGGACTTGGGTGTAACCTCCGCCCCAGCCTCGAATCGCCAGACCAACTCATCAATATTTATCGGTTCAAACTCTAAATGATAGGGGTTAGAGAACCCATGGCCCCGCACAAAGGGTAGTTTGCGAACCAGCGGAAGTTGACCACCCTCAAAATAGGGGGGAACACCGCCACCTGTGCGAGCATTCTGGCCTTTCGTCCCCCGACCGGCAGTCTTTCCCTGACCGGCGGAGATGCCTCGCCCTACACGCTGTCGCGATTTCTTAGATCCCTCGGCGGGATATAGTTCGTGCAACTTCATATTCTCGCC
>JAAAOZ010000344.1 GCA_009908585.1 Chloroflexota bacterium | reverse complement strand
ATGCGCCGCCCCTCCCTGCGCAACTCAACCCGGAGTTACCCTCCACGTTGGAAGTGGTGATCCTGCGCACACTCAACAAGAAGCCGGAGGAGCGCTTCGTCAATGCTGGGGCGATGGCCTCTGCCTTGCGTCATGCATTGGGGATGGATACCCCAACGCGCGAGTTTGTGTTGGAGACAACACCACTGCCAAAAGGATCCGAGGAGCAAAAGAAGGAGCAAGAGCCGGAACCGGATCAAGATCAGGCCCGGGAGCAGACGCCTACGTCAGATGCTTCTCAGGTCAAAGTCGATAGCCTATTGGTCAAGGATTGGTCAGATGAGCCTGCGCCGGAGACGCCCGCATTGGGTATTAATGAGATACCCGGCCCGGGCGAGATACCGGAGAAGAAGAAGCGTAAAGCGCCCTTCCTCTGGCGATTAACGCGGAGTGTGCTGTTGTTGGCGCTTCTCGGCATCATTGCTGCCGGTGCATGGGTTGGCTTCGGTGGCGCGGTGCCGGAGGAGATCCGTCGCAGGATACCGGTGTCGCTACTGGAGGATCTGCCCTTGCCCGCGGGCGCCATCGAAAGCTTGGCACTCGCGCCTAGTCCCACGGCGACTGCGGTCATCACCGAGACCGCCGCCACGGAGGGCGTAACAGCAACGGCTATCCTACCGTCCCCCACAGCGACGCCGGAACCAGAAAAAGAAGCTACGGCGACGCCAACACTGGATTGTAGTGTGCGCGCTAAGATCGCGAGTGTCAGCCTAAATCCTGATGAGATCGTGCCGCCGGAGACGGAGATGACGGCCTACTTCGCGATTCGGAATACGGGCAATTGTGCGTGGCCCTCCGGGATGCGATTGGGTTTCACGTCTGGAGATCAGATGGGCGCGCCGGATTCAGTGCAACTTGAGAAGCTTGCGCCGGATCAGCAAGTCCAGATCCTGTTGACCTTCCAAGCGCCCGCCGAGTTGGGCGTCTACGAAGGGACGTGGTCTGTCCTCCAGCCAGACGGCGAACCGTTAGACAAAACCGGCACTATCGAGCTAGAGGTGAGCGATGTGACGCTTGCAACGGAGACGCCCTCGCCGGTGACGGAGACGCCTACGCCCGCGCCTCTGTCCCTGGCCGAGCCTGAGTTGGTCACCTGGGAGGAGGACGTCGCGGCCGGTCGTTGGCAGGGCACGATTCGCCTTCAGGCGCAGGGCGGCACGGGAACCTATCGTTACTATCGCACCGAGGTGCGCGAGGATACGCTGTTGCCCGATAACGAACTGCGATTCGAATGGCGGCGGTGCGAAGATTTCCCGCTCACGATCTGGGTGCTTTCCGGCGAGGAAGCCTTCCAGTGGGAAGGCTCGATCCCCTATCCCGCACCCGAACAGTGCAATTGACATCGAGGAAGACAGTCTCAAGATGATGGATGATACCCAAGCCCTGGCGACTCCCAGGGCTTTTTCTTTCGGAGTTGAGGTTAGGCCATTTTACTGTCCCTGAGAAATGCAAGGAGGAGATCCTAATGACCCAGTCATCTCCCAATCCCGCGCCATACTCTGAACCGAGAGAGCGCATGGTGGATTTGATACGTCGACGCGGCGTCAAAGATTCACTTGTGTTGGAGGCGATGCGGTCTGTGCCGCGTCATAAACTCGTCCCGTCGGGACAACTAGAGTACGCCTACGCCGATCATCCCATGCCCATCGGCCATCGCCAGACGATTTCGCAGCCTTACATCGTCGCGTTGATGACGAAATCGTTGGAACTATCCACCTGGGATCGCGTGTTGGATGTGGGCACCGGCTCCGGGTATCAGGCGGCGGTGTTGGCCGAGATGGGCATGGAGGTCTACACTATCGAGCGGATCCCCGAACTGCACGAGACGGCCGCCAAGGCGCTGGAGGATATGGGCTACGATGTCCATTGTCGCTTGGGCAACGGCTACGAGGGATGGCCGGAACACGCGCCCTACGATGGCATCGTCGTGGCCGCCGCGCCGTCCCAGATTCCTGAGCCTCTGATCGACCAGTTGGCCGAGGGCGGGCGGATGGTTATCCCGGTGGGCCGCGTGCACGGCTATCAGACCTTGTGGAAGGTGATCAAGGAGAATGGCGAGATCCGCAAAGTCGATCTCGGTGGCGTCGCCTTCGTTCCCTGCGTTGATGAGGGATGACGACGGAGGATTGAGCAGCAGCTCCAAGCCTTTGTACCTGGGGTGAGGAGACGAAATGAATGTACATAAGGCCTCGGTGATCTGATGACTGATCGCCGAGGCCTTATGATTTGAGTGTATCTTACGTCTCGTTGAAAATCGTCACCAACCGTTTACCGAGGATCTGCTTGAAGGTCGCGCCCTGGCTGATGGCCAATATCGCTGCGACTGGATCTTCCAGCAAGGTGCCGGCCAGCGCATCGATGCCATAATCGAAGAGATGCGTCGAGAGCGGCGTGGTGCCGCCCAACATCACCACGAAGGCTTCCGGGCGCACGTGCGCGATAAGATTATCGAAGGTGTGATTGAGCAGCGAGGTGCCGGTCAATGCGATGACGTCCGCCTGCGGCAGAATCTCCGGCGTCGATGAGGCCGGCAGATCGCCGGGGCGTGGATTCAATTCCAACACCCACATCTCCTGCGCCACCCGTTTCACGCGCGGAATAAAGGGGAAGTGCCCCACGATGGCGACGTTGCGATCCGCGCCGCGCTCCAAGATCACCTCGGCGGCGTTGACATCCACGCACCGCGCCAGTTCCACATCCAACAGCGCGTTGATCGTCGCGAGACCGACACTGGCCTCCAGCATGCTCTCGGATTGGGCGAGCGCCGCCAACGCCTCGGCGCTGTAATCCAGCAACGCCCCCGCATCCCGAACCGGCATCCGTCCGCCGTGATGGTGATCGTCATCGCCGCCGCCCAGCGTGGAGGAAAGCCCCCCGCGCAGCTTGCCGTCCACCTCTAGCGCTACGACCGTCCAATGGCCGCCAATCCGCACATCGACCGGCGTGGCGCGCTCGGCATTCCCCGCAATCTGATCCAGTAATCGTTCCAAAATGGTCATCCTTGCCTCCTCGTTTGTCTTTTCGGTGTCTGCCTATTATAATCCGGCTTGTATGAAGATCCTAATGGCACGACACGGACAATCAAAGTGGCAGGTCGAAGGCGATAGCGCCGGCGGCGATTCTCCCCTGACGCCGACGGGTGAGACGCAGGCGCAGCACTTGGGGCGTTATCTGAGTGAGCGCGGCGTCGACATCGCGGCGATGTACACCAGTGATTTGCGGCGCGCCCATCGCACGGCGGAGATCGTCGCCGAGCATCTGAAATTGCCTCTGAATGTGGAGCTTGACCTGCGAGAATTTGAGTCGTTTGATCAAGGCTGGGCGCCGGCTCCCACGTCGATATGGGACACGACGCCCGATGCCGCGTTGGCCGCGACCTACGTAGCCTATCGCGAGCAGATACAGCGCGTGCTCAAGCGCATCGTCGCGGCGCACCCAGACGATGCGACGGTGCTGCTGATCGCGCACGGCGGCACGATTGGCGTGATATTGCGCCTGGTGATCGGCTCTGACACCCCGCGTCTCTGGGCGCGGAATGCCGCCCTCCACGCCATCGAGTGGCATCGCCCCGGCTGGGGGCCGCATTGGATTCTCCATTATCTCAATTGCATGGAGTATCTGCCCCAGGAGTTACGGACCGGATGAAGGCCTCCCCGTTTCCGCGTGGATGGGCGTGGTTGGGCCTCGCCTTGGCCGTGATCGGCTGGGTGGCGTTTCTCGCCCTCACGCCGGGCGGCGTCCTCCGCAAGACCGATTACGTCGCTGCGGCGGTCTGTCATCGCCGCCCTGAGCACAGCTTCTTCGTGGGCGATCATCAACTGCCGCTCTGCCAACGATGCAGCGGCACCTTCCCCGGCGCCCTGACCGGCCTGCTCGTCCAGTGGCTCTTATGGCGACGGCGCCGCGCGTTGCGCTTCGCCGATTGGCGGATGCTGCTCTTGATGGCCGGCTTAGCCGCGCCCTGGGCGCTGGATGGCGTCAACTCGTTCACCTCGGAACTCCCCTGGGGCGAAGTCGGCGTCGGCATCTTGGGCTACGCGCCCCAACCATGGCTGCGTCTGCTGACGGGCATCCTGATGGGAACCGCGATGAGCGTCTTCCTGGCGCCGGCCTTCAATCAGACGATGTGGGCCGATGGCGTAGAAGAACCGACCATTCGCTCCTGGCGCGAGCTGGCGCTGCTGTTGGCCATCGAGTTGGCCGTCGGCGCCGCGATCTACCTGGCGGAGCCGA
>JAAAOZ010000416.1 GCA_009908585.1 Chloroflexota bacterium | reverse complement strand
CCAGCAGAAAGGGCGGCACCAGCAGCAGCAGACCGCCCGCGCAGGCGAGGGCCGTCAATGCCGCCAACAGGGTGTTGCTCACGCGCGAGATGCGTCCGATCAGCCCCAGGGCGAAGGCGCTCCCGACCAGCCAGAGGAGGGGCAGTACGACCCACGTACCTTCTGTCATTACAGCCCTCCGCCCAAGAGAAGGGGTAGTTCATGCGCCGCCCAATCGAAGAGGGGGCCGGGGAACAGCCCTTCGATGACGAGCAGCGCGGTCAGCGCCACGGTGGCGTAGAACATCGAATGGGGCAGGGTTCGCAGCTCCAGCCCCTCCGGTCGCTCGCCTAAGAAGATGCCGCCGGCGAAGCGCAGCGCGTAGACCACGGTGAGCAGCGAGCCGAAAAGGGTGAGGATCGAGAGCACAATGTGCGTCGTCTCGAAGCCGCCGGCGAAGATCATCCATTCGCTGTTGAAGATGCCCAAAGGCGGCATGCCCGCGATGCCCAAGGCGCCGATGGCGGTACAGACGGTCAGGGCCGGCATAGCCTTGCTCAGCCCGCCCAACGCATCGATCTGGCGCTTGCCCGTCACGTAGATCACCGCGCCGGCGATCATAAAGAGCAGCGCCTTCACAATCCCGTGATAGATCACGTGGAGCGTCGCGCCCTCGATGCCCGCGCGCGTCATCGTCCCTAAGCCGAAGAGAATGTAGCCCATCTGGCTCACGCTGGAGTAGGCGATGATGCGCTTGATGTCCTTCTCGGCCAGGGACATCAACGCGCCGTACAGCTCGGAGATCAGCCCCGCGATCATCAGAGGGCGGGCGAAGGGCGTGAGTTGTTCGATGCTGAAGAGGCTGAAGGGGAAGCGGAGGATGCCGTAGGTTCCCATGCTCAACATAGCCGCCGCCAGCATGATGGTCACCGGCATGGGCGCCACGGTATGCGCGTCGGGTAACCAGAGGTGCAGGGGGAAGATGGCCATCTTGACCGAGAAGCCGACGAAGAAGAGGATCAGCACGGTGGTTAACATGGCAGGCTCCAGTGACCAGCCGCCGGCACGCAGCGCGACCAGGCTATCGGTGCCCGTGGCATCGTAGAGAACCAGTAACCCCACCAGCACCATCAATGAGCCGACGTGCGTGAAGATGAAGTATTTGAGCGCTACGGCGCCGCGCTGTTCCCCCTCGCCCCAGACGAGGATGAGCAAGCACGAGGCGATGAGCATCAGCTCCCAGAAGACGTAGAACAGGAAGAGGTCATCGGCCAGGGTGGTGCCGGACATGCCTACCCCGAAGAGGAGCAGCAGGGCGTAGAAATAACCGCTGCGCTCATCGTTGTGATGATAGTCCAGGCTGTAGACCAGGGCCGACAATGTGACGGCGGCCTCGGTCATCAGGAAAGGCAACGTCAACCAGTCGACGTGCAGGCGCAACTGGATGTTCGCCGTCGGAATCCAGGAGAAGGCCACGGCGGGTTCGCCGCCGCCGTAGAGCGCCGGTAGCAGCCCAAAGGTGGATCCCAGCGTGATGACGGCGCTGCCCACCGCGAGCCAGCCGGCGAAGCGCGTTCCGCGCCCGCGCAGCAATATCAGCACCAGCGCTATTAGCAGCGGCGTTCCTAAGATTAGTTCCAAAAAGATAATGTCTAAGCTCATAATGTTCTCCTTTAGCTTGGTGCCAAGGCGCCTTCACGCCTTAGCTTTCCTGTTCTCCCCGTCGCTGAACGAATTTGCGCACTTCGTCAGCTACAAAGATGGAGCATGCAACTAATAGAATCAGACCCCAATCTTGCCAGGTGAGGGGCACGGTGCCTATCGCTGAGCGCAGAAATGGCACATATCCCGAGGCCCATTGCAGGAAAATCGAGAGTGAGATGGCACCGATCAAGTAGCGATTTTTGAACAGACCTAACTCGAAGACGGATTTGGTCCGCGAGCGACAGTTGAGCGAGTTGAAGACCTGGAACATCGCCAGCGTGGTGAAGGCCAGGGTTTGCGCGCGAGCTAAGTTCCCGCTGCGATCTGTTTGGCTAAACATCCACAGCGTTCCGACGGCCATGAAGATCGCCACGAACAGGATGTTCTGCAATATCTCGCGGTTGATGATGCGCGCATCGGGGTCGCGGGGTGGATCCTCCATTACATCACCCTCTTTCGGCTCCATCGCTAAGGTGATGTCCAAAATACCGTCGGTGACCAGGTTGACCCACAGAATTTGCACCGGCGTGATGATCAGCCCCTTGGAAGCGAATAAGACTAACGAACTGAGCAGCGTCAGGTCCTCGCCGATGTTGGTGGCGAGCAGGAATTTGACGACTTTGCGCACGTTATGGAAGATGACGCGGCCCTCTTCCACGGCGTTGACGATGCTGGTGAAATTGTCATCGGTGAGCACCATCTCCGCCGTCTCTTTGGTGACATCGGTGCCGGTGATGCCCATCGCCACGCCGATTTGCGCGGCCTGGAGCGCCGGGGCGTCGTTCACGCCGTCGCCCGTCATCGCGACCACGTGTCCCTGCCGTTGTAACGCTTCGACGATGCGATGTTTGTGCTCCGGCGCGACGCGGGCGAAGACGGAGATCTTATCGAGCGCCGCGTCCAACTCCTCGTCGCTCAGATGCTCCAACTCGCCGCCGGTCATGGCCTCGCCGCCCTCTTCGAGGATGCCCACGTCGCGAGCGATGGCCGCGCCGGTGACCTTGTGATCGCCCGTGGCCATGATGACGCGGATGCCGGCCCGCTTGCAGCGCGCGACCGCCTCCGGCACTTCGGGGCGTGGCGGATCCATCATCCCCGCCAGGCCGACGAAGATCAAATCCGCTTCGTGGCCGTACTCCAGCGCTTCTTTGAAGGCGTTTACCTCGTCCGGCGCGATGATCTGATAGGCCAGCCCCAACACCCGCAGGGCCTCACTCGCCATCCGGTGATTTTCTTCTAGGATAAACTCCTGATCATCCTCGCTCAATGCTCGCGGCTGGCTGTTCTCCACGATTTGCGGGCAGCGTTCCAAAATCGTCTCCGGCGCGCCCTTGATATAGACCCAGATTTGCCCTTCCTGCCCCTCGTGGAAGGTGGCCATAAATTTGGTATCGGAGCTAAAGGGCAACTCGTCGATCCGGTGCATTCGCGATTCCAAGTTCTCTTTGTAATATCCGGCCTTCGCCGCCGCCACGACGAACGCGCCCTCGGTGGGATCGCCCCGAATCTCCCAGGTAGGCTCGCCTTCCTGTTCCAGTGGAGGATGTTGAACAAGCCGGGCGTTGTTGCACAGCGCGCCGATGTGCAGGGCCTTCCGCAAATCCGGCGTCCCGGTGGGGTCGTAACGCTTGCCGTCGCGCTCAAAATAGCCTTCCGGCTCGAAACCCACGCCGGTGACGCGGATGACTTTTTTATCCACCATAATCTGGCGCACCGTCATCTGGTTGCTGGTGAGCGTGCCGGTCTTGTCGGTGCAGATGACCGTTGCCGCGCCCAGGGTATCCACCGCCTGGAGGCGGCGGATGATGGCGTTGCGCTTCGCCATCCGGTTGACGCCCACGGCCAACGTGATGCTCATCACCGCCGGGAGGCCCTCTGGAATCGAGGAGACCGCCGAGGCCAACGCGAAGAGGAAAATATCCTCGCGAGGCAAGCGCGTCAGCAATCCCAAAATAACCGTCAACATCGCCACGCCGGCGGCCAAGACCCCCAACTTCCGGCTCAGATCGAGCGTCTGCTTTTGCAGCGGCGATTCCAGTTTCTCCGTCTCCTGGATCAACGTGGCGATTTTGCCCATCTCCGTCTGCGAGCCTGTGGCGTAGACCACGGCCCGCCCGCGCCCGTTGGTGATGATGGTGCCGCCGTAGATTAAGTTGGTGCGTTCGGCCAGCGCCAGGTCTTCGCTCTCCAGGGGGGCAGTGGTCTTGCGCACGCTGAGCGATTCGCCGGTCAGCATGGCCTCTTCTACCTCTAAGTTGACCGCCTCGATCAGCCGAGCGTCGGCGGGCACTCTGCCGCCCGCATCGAGCAGAATGACGTCGCCGGGCACGATCTCGGCCGTGGGAATGCGCATTTCCACACAGTTTCCCACCTCTGGGCATTCACGCACGACCTCGGCCTCCGGCGCGGCCTGCTCTTTGAGCGATTCCAGCGCCGCCTCGGCTTGGTATTCTTGAAAGAAGCCGATCAAGGTATTGACGAGGATCACCACGCCGATCACAATCGCGTCGGCGGTTTTGCCCGCGACGAGAGAAATCGCGGCCGCCGCGAGCAGCACAAAGACGAGCGGGTTTTTCACCTGCGCCCAAAGAATC
>JAAAOZ010000161.1 GCA_009908585.1 Chloroflexota bacterium | reverse complement strand
AAGTGAGATGTTTAATCTCCGCGCGGGCTACGGTCGGGCGGGCGAGTTGATGCTCCGCCAAGGACACAAAATCCCCTCCGATCGTGAACACAGCATCGTGGCCCGCGCCGCGCGCGACCGCGATCTGGTCGTCGTCAACGACGTCACGGCGGAACCGGATCACCTGCCGAACATGCTCCTGCCGGATACCAAATCCGAGGTGGCCGTCCCGGCCATCGTCGGCGACGAACTTCTGGGCGTGTTGGATGTCCAGGCTGATGAGGTTGACTTCTTCACCGAATCTGATCTGGACGTCTACCGCACCCTCGTGGGGCAGATCGCCACCGCTTATCAGAATGCGCGCTACTTCGAGCGCCAGCATGAGAGCGAGGCTGCGCTGCGAGAATCGGCGGAAAAGATCCGCGCGATCTTCAACGCCATGACCGATGGCATCAGCGTCTCCAATATGACGGGCGAGGTCACCGACCTGAACGATGCGCTCTTGGATTTGCATGGCTACGAGCAGCGGGAGGAGTTGATGGGTCGTAATATGATGGAATTAATCGCCCGTGACGATTGGGCCACCGCCACGGAGAGCATCAATCACACCTTGGATACGGGAAGTACCCAGAACAAGGAGATGCTCCTGGTGCGGAAAGGTGGAGGCGTCTTCGACGGTGAAATCAGCACGGCAATTCTCCAGGATGACGAGGGGAATCCCACCGGCATCATCGCGGTGGTACGCGATATCACCGAGCGTAAGCGCCGCGAGGCCGCTCTGCGCCTGACCCGCGCCTCTGTCGACAACGCCGAGGATGAGATCTTCTGGTTCGATACCGAGGGCAACTTCTTCGATGTCAACCGCGCAGCGTGTGAGATCCTGGGCTATACTCGCGAGGAATTGCTGGAGATGCAAGTCTTCGATGTCGATCCCGACTTCCCGGAGGAAGCGTGGCCGGGATTGGTCGCCCAACTTCGCGAAGAGGGCGCGGTCACATTGACCAGTCGCCACATCACCAAAGAAGGTGATATCTTCCCGGTGGAGGTGACCGTCAACTACCTGAAATTCGGCGGGGATGAGTACTTCTTCTCCTTCGCGCACGACATCACCGAACGCCAGCGCGTAGAGGAGGAGCGGCGACGCTTCACCACCCAGTTACGCACCGCCGCCGAGGTCGCCGCGCAGATCAACGCCATTCTCGACCCGCAAGCGCTGCTCGCCGAGGTAGTGCCGTTGGTCCAAGAACGCTTTGATCTCTACCACGTCCACGTTTACACCTTGGATGAGGAGACCGATGAGCTGGTGATGCGCGTCGGCACCGGTAAGGCTGGCCGGGTGATGCTCGAAGAAGGGCATAAGATCGCGCTGGATCGTCAAAAGAGCCTCGTGGCTCGCTCCGCCCGCTCCAAGCAGCCGGTGTTGGTCAACGATGTGACCCAAGACCCGGACTTTATGCCGAACCCGCTCCTGCCCGATACAAAATCGGAGGTGGCGGTGCCCGCTATTGCCGGCGACCGCGTGCTGGGCGTCTTCGACGTGCAGGACGACGAGCGCAACCGCTTCACCGAATCCGACCTGGACGTCTTCACCACCTTGGCCTCACAGATCGCCATCGCCTTCCAGAACGCGCAGTACTTCGAGGAGGTTCAGCGGACGGCGGAACGCCTCCGTGAGGTGGATCGTCTCAAGGGCGAGTTCCTGGCCAATATGAGCCACGAGCTGCGCACCCCGCTGAACTCCATCTTGGGCTATACCGAGGTCATCTTGATGGGCATCGACGGCCCGCTCAACGACGAGATGAAAGAGGACGTGGACGCCATTCATAAGAACGGCAAACATCTCCTCCGACTGATCAACGACATCTTAGATCTCACCAAGATTGAGGCCGGGCGATTGAAGCTTGAGAAGGAAGAGGTCTACGTGGCGCCGCTCTTCGACGATGTCCGAACCAACAACATCGGCTACTTCCACAAACAGAAATCCGATATCGACTTCCGGGTCAAGGTGTTGGATGAAGATATGCGTATCCACGCTGACCGCGTCCGCTTGACCCAGATTCTCAACAACCTCGTCTCGAACGCGGCCAAGTTCACCGATGAGGGCTTCGTTGAAATGCGAGCCTATCGCGAGGGCGACTGGGCCTGTATGGAGGTCGAGGACACCGGCATCGGCATCTCTGAAGATGATCTCGAGACGGTCTTTGAGCGCTTCCGACAGGTCGACGGTTCTAATGCCCGGCGCGCCGAGGGAACCGGCCTTGGTTTAGCCATTACTAAACATCTGGTCGAGATGCACGGAGGGCATCTCGAAGTCCACAGCGAGCCTGACAAGGGGAGTATTTTCTCCGCTTATTTGCCCATCTATGAGCCCGAGGCGGAAACGGCCGAAGAAGATCCCACCGGGTGATGTTAACCATCAAGAGACCCAAAGAGACCCTCGGATAAGGCCGTTCCAAGAAAATAAGTCTCCCAAAAATGGGAAGTTTTCAGAGAGAAAAACATCAGGTTTGGGAGGTTTTAATTTCTGGAACTACCTAAATGTGTAAGTCTCTTTGGGTCTCTGAGGAAATGACTTGACAGAAATTGATATTGCCTGACAATAGAGTGAGACCATTGAGCATTCAGAGGGGTAAGGACCTGTAATGCAGAATAAAGAAAAAAAGCCCATCATCTTAGCCGTGGATGATCATCCACATAACGTTAAGCTGTTGGCGTCGATCTTGGAACCGAACGGATACGAAATTCTGCGCGCTTACAATGGCCCGGATGCGTTGAAGCTGGCTCGGGAATCCTCGCCCGACGTGATCATCTTGGATGTCGTGATGCCCGGTATGGATGGCTTCGAGGTGACGGAGGAGCTGCGCGCTCACTCAGAGACGGAGGCCATCCCCATTTTGGTCCTGACGGCGCTCCGGGATATGGAGAGCAAGGTGATGGGGTTAGAATCGGGCGCGGATGATTTTCTCAGTAAACCCTTCAATTCCATCGAATTATTGGTCCGTGTGCGGTCGTTACTGCGCATCAAAGAGCTTCACGATGAGCTGGAGGTGAAAAACGCGCTGCTGGAAAGCGTGCTGCATCATTACGTCTCTAAAGACATCGCCAGCGAAATTTTAAGCAATCCGGATCAAAAGCTGCGTTTAGGAGGCGAGAATTGCGTCGTCAGCGTTTTATTTGCGGATATTCGAGGCTTCACTCACTTCTCGGAACTATATCCAGCTTCCCATGTCACAAAGGTCTTGAATCATATTTTCAACACGCTGGTGCCGGTCATCTTTGAGTATGAGGGCACCCTGGATAAATATTTGGGGGATGCGATTATGTCCTTCTATGGGGCGCCGATTCCTAACGAGAAAAATGCCGAATTAGCGCTGCGCACAGCCTGCGATATGCAACTGCGCTTCCCGGAAAGTCTTCAATCGATGGAGGGGATGTCGGACTTGGGCCTGGGCATTGGCATCTGTACCGGAGAAGCCGTGGTGGGAAACATCGGCTCGGTCGATATTATGGATTACACGGTCATCGGCAACACGCCGAACACGGCCAAACGCCTCCAGGAATCTGCCAAGCCGGGCCAAATTCTGGTGGATAAACCCACCTATCTCGCAGCGCGGGACATCATCGAGGCCAGCCCAATCGAGCCTTTGACCTTGAAAGGGCGCTCTGAGCCGGTTGAGGTCTATGAAGTTTTCTCTGTTGATGGCTGTGAGTAGTGCGGATTGGGTTGAACTAGGCGAACGGGAGTGAGTATGTCAACGCTATTCTCGGGTGTGCGGTGCTTATCATGTGGTCACGTTATGGCCCCTGATCCCTATACCCTCAGTTGCGAGGCGTGTGGCGGAATATGGCTCAGCGCCCTATATGAGGTTACCAAGTTACCGCCGGATTGGAAAACCTTGTTGAAGGAGCGTCCGTATACCCTGTGGCGATATCGCGAGCTGTTGCCCTTCGGTGATGACTTCAAAATCGTGACGATGGGCGAAGGGTGGACGCCACTCTCGCGGGCCGAGGGGCTGGAGCGCGAAGCCGGGCACGTGGGGATTTGGATCAAGGATGAGCGTCAGCACGCCACCGGTTCCTTCAAGGATCGCCAGGCGACGGTCGCGGTCAGCGCGCTGCGAGATCAGGGCATCGATGAGATTGTCTTAGCCTCCACGGGCAACGCGGCGGCGGCCTACGCCGCCTATTGTGCCCGCGCCGGGATGAAGCTCTGGGTCTTTGTGACCAGCAGCGTCCCCGCCGAAAAGATGCGCGAGTTAGCCCTCTACGGCGCTGAGGTGATTAAAAACACCGGCACCTA
>JAAAOZ010000146.1 GCA_009908585.1 Chloroflexota bacterium | reverse complement strand
CGCTCGGCCGGCCCACCTCCGGTCACGTGCGGCTCTGGGGCCTCGATCCCCAACGGCACGGCGACGCCATCCGCCGCCAGATCGGCTTCTTCTCGCATCGCACCTTGCTCTACGACGATCTCACCGCCGAGCAGAACCTCGCCTTCTACGCGCGCGTGTACGGCCTCCCGGATGGCCCCGCTCGCAGCGCCGAATTACTCGAGCAACTCCACTTGACCGGGCGGCGGCATGATCGGGTGGCGACCTATTCGCGGGGGATGCAGCAGCGATTGGCGATGGCGCGCGCCCTGCTGCACCGCCCTCGGCTCCTGCTGTTAGATGAGCCTTACGCTGGCCTGGACCCGCTCGCCGCCGAGGCGTTGGGGCGCCTGCTGATGGAGTTGAACGCCGCCGGATGCACGCTGCTGCTGACGACCCACACGCTTGCGGGGCGCGCCGGCCTCGGAGAGCGCGCCGTGATTCTGCGTCGCGGGCGCATCATCCACGACGCGCCGCTGACCGACCGCGCGGGCTTCCCCGCCCTCTACCGGCGGCTGGTCACCGAAGAAAGAGGCACAGCGACGGCGCCGGATAGGCTATCGCGTAAAAATGAAAGCGCTGCACTGCCCCAGGCGGAACCCGCCGTCCCCTTCTGGCGTCAGGTGGGGGCCATCGTCATCAAAGACCTCGCCGCCGAACTGCACACCCGCGAGATCCTCAGCGCGATGTTTGTCTTCGCCGTGCTGACCCTGCTCATCTTCAGCTTCGCCCTCGATCTGCGTGGAACGGCCGCGCGTGCGGCGGCGCCGGGGGTGCTCTGGTGCGCCATCACCTTTGCGGGCACGTTGGGGCTGAGTCGCTCCCTGGCTCGCGAGCAGCAGACGGGCGGGCTGGCGGGCCTGCTGCTCGCCCCGCTGGATCGCACCGCGATCTTGTTTGGCAAGGCGGTGGGGAACCTGCTCCTGATGCTGGCGATGGAGGTCATCCTGCTGCCGCTGGGCACGGTTCTCCTGAACGTCCCGCTGCTGCGAGGCGCACTGCTCCCCGTTCTGTTCGCGGGGACGCTCGGCTACGCGGTGGTGGGGACGCTGTTGGCGGCCATCGCGGTCAACACCCGCGCGCGCGAGGTGCTCTTGCCGATTTTGTTGCTGCCGCTGACCACGCCGCTGCTCATCGCCGCCGTCCAGGCGACAGCGGGGCTGTTGGACGGACTTGCCTGGGCCGAAATCGGCGCTTGGTGGCGGTTGTTGGTGGTCTACGATCTGGTGATCGTGGCCGTGGCGATGCTTACGTTTGGATATGTGGTGGAAGAGTGATGGATAAAACACGCAGAAACGAAGTGTGGATCAGCCTGATACTGGCGGCGTTCAGCCTGATGGGCTTTCTCATCGCCTTGGGGATGGTCTTCTACTACGCCCCGCGTGAGGCGACGATGGGGAACGTACAGCGCATCTTTTACTTCCATGTGGCTTCGGCCTGGGTGGGATTCTTCGGCTTCTTCGTTACCTTCGTCGGCAGCGTGCTCTATCTGGCGCGCGGCGCACGGCGCTGGGACATCCTGGCGCTCGCTTCCGCAGAGGTGGGGCTGGCCTTCATCACGATGACGCTGCTGACCGGGATGTTGTGGGCCAAGCCGGTTTGGGGCGTCTATTGGACGTGGGAGCCGCGCCTGACCATTTCCGCCGTGCAGTGGCTGCTCTACATGGCCTACGCGATGCTGCGCGACGCCGTCGGCGGCACGGAGCGCGGCGCGCGCTTCGCGGCGGTCTATGGCATCGTAGCCTTCACCACCGTGCCGCTGTCGTGGTTTGCCATCCGTTGGTGGCGCACCATCCATCCCCAGGTTCTCTCCGGCAGCGGGATGGCCATCGCGCCCAAGATGCTGACCACGCTGCTGGTTTCTCTGGGGGCGTTCACCTTGCTCTACGGCGCGCTGTTGCGCGAGCGCATCCTTCTGGAGCAGGATCGGGACCGACTCGCGGCCCTGCGGCTGCGTGCAGATCACACAGAATAGGAGGGACATCTATGAACAGTTATTTGGGGATCGCCTATACGATTTTTTGCCTCGTCCCGCTGGGGTTGGCGCTTTCTATCGCCCTTCGGCGGCGGCGCGTTGCGCGGCGGATCGAGCGCCTGCAATCACACTCCTCCACAGCGCAGGATGTTCCTTGTTCACACTGATCTCGTGGTGTAGCGACTGAAAAGCCCGCCCGCTCATATTAGGAACCTTGCACAAGGTTGAAAATGCCGTTCAATTCCCCCAATATATAAGGCGTAAACGGGGATAATTACCCAGATATGGGGTAGGAAGAAGCAACTTTCCACTGCTGTGCAGCCTTCCTAACAAGAGCGACCTCCTTTTCTTAGAAGGTTACCACAGTGTAAACGATGGGTGCTACAAAAACGCGCTTAGTTTGTTAACGTTCTGCTGCTACATTTAGCCTGTTAACGATGCCTGCAACATGACAAGTATGCAAAAGCGCTTCCAAGCCGCTTAAAAAATATACGTCTTCGACGGAACTAACGGCGTCATTATGTACCAACCGATGATCCACACGACTCGCGAACGATCAATTTCGTGTCGAAGACGATCTGGCGCGGCGGCTCTTTACCATTTTCGATAATGTCCAACAATATTTCCACAGCTTTTACCCCAAAGCGATGAATCGGTTGACGGATCGTCGTCAAAGGCGGGGAGGCCATTCTGGCCGGGGGCAGATCATCGTAGCCTACGATAGCGATATCCTCCGGAACTGACAAATCAGCTTGCTTAATCGCCCGAATCGCGCCCATTGCCATCGTATCTGAGCCGGTGAAAACTGCATCTGGCTTGTGAGGAAGCAGCCGTTGCATCCCATAATAGCCCGAAATCTCGGTGAAATCGCCGTGCACAATCAAATCTGGCTCGATGGGGATGCCCCGCTTCTCTATCGCGCGGCGATAGCCTTCCTCGCGATCCAATCCGGCGGTGGTCCCCATATCCCCCGTGATCGTCGCGACGCGCTTGCACCCAAGCTGGAGCAGGTGCATCACAGCGTTGTAGGCCCCCGCGATGTTGTCCACATCGACGTAGCTGGCCTCTGGATGATGCTGCGGACGCCCAGCCACCACTGAGGGGATCGATCCCTGGAGCAGCGCATCGATAAATTGATCGCCGATGGCGCCCACCTGCACAATCACACCATCTAACAAGCCCTGCGAGATGCGGGGATAGAGCTTTCGCTCGTCTTCTTGGGTCTGGATGAGGAATAGAGAGATGATATAATCGTGCTCGTTGCAGGTGTAGGCAATGCCCTGAGTGAGATGAGGGAAGTAAGGATCGGTGAAGAAACCTTCGGTTGTACGCGGAATAACCAACCCGACAATGCCGGTTCTCTGCGAGGCCAAAGAACGCGCGACGGGATGCGGTTTATACCCTGTCTCTTGGATGACTTGCCACACCCGTTCGCGCACTTCATCGCGAACATGGGGGCGATCATTAAGGACTCGGGAGGCGGTTGCGCGGGAAACATCTGCTTGGGCTGCGATGTCATCTAAGGTTAGATTTTTTTTCATTGTGTTGCTCACTCACTTGGTCAGAAGAACCTTGAATTTCGCGCCGAGCTTGGAAGCGCTTTCAAGTTATTTACAAGTATACGGGAAAACTTCTCGCTTGTCAAGGGGCAATTCGACGGAAATTTATAGAGGATTCTCCTGAAAGAAGGGGATAATCTCACGCAAAGACGCCGAGATTTTTAAGGTTTGAGGGTCTTTTGGGTTTTGCCGGGCAATCCCCTCAGTAGCCCTAAAAACAGCCAGAAATCGCGTGTTTGCGGGGATTACAGACCTTTTTCACGTCGTTACTGGGTTGTGATTGGGGATAGTACGATTACACCCGGCGAATTCCTGAAGAGCCAGGTTTGATCTAGCTACCGGACAGTTTTTCACTTTTACCTCAGCAGACAAAGCGAATGCGGCAAATGTACCGTTAGCCAGGCTGATTTACACGGAGCTTCACGGAGTTTTTCACAGATATCCGGGGACGGTTCATTTTCCAAGATAATTAAGTTTACACTTCTGGTCAGCGACTGAAGTCCCTTCGAGAGGCGCTACGCGCCCCAGCATCCGCCTTCGCGGGTGCACGAGGCCGTCTGCGTAGGCAGACGGTTGGTCAAAGGCCTCTCCAGGGTCCTTCCGTAGGTCAGTAGAGCTACTGGTCTACGATAGTCCCCGTAAAAGGAAAAGAAACAGGGTCTTTTGGATTTTGCTACTTCTAATGGATTCTGTGGTTTTGCTTCAGGCGCCCCACTTTCATGATCAAAAACGTGAATGACTCACAAA
>JAAAOZ010000377.1 GCA_009908585.1 Chloroflexota bacterium | reverse complement strand
ATGAACGCGCTCGGCGTCTACGCCACGCCATTGGGCGATGTGCGCGGTCTGGCGCAGGCGTTGGCCCTGCTCGTCCGCAATCCCGTCTGGGGCCGGCAACTGGGCGAAAAACTCCGCGCGCGCGCGCAGCGCCACTTCTCCTGGGAGCGCATGGGGCGGCAGTTGACGCGCCTTTATCAAAAACTATGGGGTGAGATGTGAAACTTTCAATTGGGAAAATGTCCTTGGTCGCTTCTCTGCGATCCGCTTTGGGGCGCTGGCACAAGCCTGGATGGCGCGGCGCGCCTTACTACTTGGTCTTTTGGGCCGCGATGGGGATCGTCTATCCCTTTCTCAACAACCACTTCCATCGATTGGGGCTGAGCGGCTTCCAGATCGGCATCCTCTCCGCCATCGCCCCGTTGATGACGCTGGTGGGCGGCCCGGCGATTTCCTATGTGGCCGACCGCCGCCAATGGCAGAAGCGCATCCTCTTTTGGGCGCTGGCCGGCCTGGGCGGGGCGATCTTTCTGCTTCGCTACCCGCAGACCTTCGCCGGTCTGTTGCCGCTGATGTTGCTGATGGCGGTGCTGCGCAGCCCCATCACCCCGATTGCCGACAGCCTCATCGCCCGCTCGGCGTCGCGCCATCACGTCGATTTTGGCAACCTCCGGCTCTGGGGATCGTTGAGCTTCGCGCTGACCTCGCTGATCGGCGGCGCGCTCTGGGAGCGCCTGGGTTTCGATCCGATGTTCGTCGCCGCCGCGCTGGGCGTCCTGCCTGTGATGTATATGTCGACCAAGCTGGAGAAGACCAAGGTGCTACCCTCCCACACACCCCAATCCCTCCAGCGAGTGCGGCAGGATAAGGGCTTGATCGCGCTGCTGGCGGCCACCTTCCTCATCGGCGCCTCGGAGGGGATGTACGTTACGTTCTCCGGCGTCTATATGGATCAACTCGGCGGCGGGCAGTTCCTGACGGGCGCGCTCTTCGGGATGGCGGCGCTGAGCGAGATCCCCGTGATGCGCGCCAGCGGCGCCATCTCGCGCAAGTTGGGCCGCTCGCAGATGGTGTTGCTCGGCTACGGCTTGATCGCCGTCTCGTTCTTTGGCTATGCCGCCGTCCACGTGCCGGGCGTGCTCGTGCTCTTTGCGATGCTGAAGGGGATGGGCTTTGCGCTTTACCTGGTCGGCTCCGTCAGCCTCATCGATGCGCGGGCGCCGGAAGCGTGGGCCTCCACGCTCCAATCGTTGATGACGGCGGCCTCGTGGGGCCTCGCGCCGCTGATCACCAATCCGCTGGCCGGATGGCTCTCCGATAGCCTGGGCTTGCCCGCCCTCTTCGCCATCGCCGGCATCCTCGCCGTGCTCGCCGCCGTTCTGCTGGGCATCCCCATGCTCGGCGGCCTTATGGAGGAGAAACCCCTGTTAGATTCGTGAGCGGGTTAGGGCCTGCCCCGTTGAATTCGTGTCCGATGAGCGAGAATTTGGTGGACAACCCCCGTTTTGGTGATGCATCCTCTTGGAGGACTATCTGTCAGTCACTTTTCTGAGAATAGTTAGAATTTACCTAGTTGGCGGATTATGGTATAATAATGGTATAAATTTACCAAAATGTGACGCTATCTCTTCAGGAATTCGCCGGATGCAATCGCCAAGCGCTATTGCGCCCCCCACCCGCAACCCAGTAACGACGTAAAAAAGGCCTGCGCTCCCCACAAGCCCGCAAATCATCGCTGCTCTTAGGGCTATCTAGGAAGTTGCCCGGCGAAATCCAAAAGACCCGTGACGCTTTAACCATATTCAATGCTTGGTTGGAAGGAGGTAACTTGCTCTCGGAACCGTGATCACGGTGACTTCTGGGTAAATCTTATTGGTTCTTCAGGAATTCGCCGGATGCAATCGTACCATCCCCATCTACAACTCAGTAACGACGCGAAAAAGGTCTGTGATCCCCACAACCACGCGATTTCTGGCTGCTTTTAGGGCTACTGATGAGGTTGCCCGGCAAAATCCGAAAGACCCATCTTATTGTAATGAGGTTATGGTTTTTGATGGGAGTTGTGACATGAAAAGGTATCTCCGCATCTTCTCGCTTTTGTGTTTGATATTCTTGGTTGTCCAACCTGTCACTGCAGATTCTGGTAAGCCCGATTACGTTTTGCTGCCCCTGGTTGGTCATGCGCAACAGATGCCCTTGAGTTGTGAGAGTCGCTCGGCGGTCGATGTTGCAGCTTATTGGGGCGTCCATATAGAGGAGAAAGAGTTCTTCAACCACCTGCCCAAAACGGATGATCCTAATACGGGGTTTGTGGGGAATGTCTACGAGCGTTGGGGGCAACTCCCCCCCAATGGTTACGGTGTCCACGCTGAGCCGATTGCGGGCTTGTTGCGTGCGTATGGTCTACCGGCCCAGGCGCGCTATGGGATGACCATCGAGCAACTTGAGGCGGAGTTGGCGGCTAAGCGCCCCGTGATCCTGTGGGCAACGCCGCGTATGGCCTCGCAGGAGGTGGTGTACTATACGAGCGCTGCCGGCGCCGAAACTTTCGCCATTCGCTACGAGCATACCGTGATTGCCGTTGGATATAACGCCGGGGTGATCTATGTCGTCGATGCGGCCACGGGTTACCGTTGGGGTTATAGCAAACAATCACTTGTCCGAGCTTGGGATAAACTCAATCGGATGAGTGTGGTGGTCATGCCCCCCCAGACATCTGACGCGTCGGTCGCTTCCCCCTCTCACAATGCAAATCTTACATTTAACTCCCCTGGCCCGGGCAGTCGTGTTCAGGTGCCGATGGAGATTCGAGGCACTGTGCAGATGCCTAACTTCGCTTCCTACGAGCTTTGGTATGCACCGGGCAACGATCCCGCCGTCTGGAACTGGGTTAGCGGCCCTCACATGACCTCCGTGATGGATGGCCAACTTACCGGCGAGCAGTTGGAGCAGCTTAACCCCGGCACATATACGTTGCGTGTCGTTGCCTACAATCGTAATAAGGATAAGGCTGAAGAGCGTTCAACCTTCACGGTTGTGCCATGACCCGTCGGTAGGGATGTAACGTGAAAAAGGCCTGTAACTCCCACAAACACGCAAATCTTCGCTGCTCTTAGGTAGTTCCAGGATTTAAAACCTTCCAAACCTGGCTCTCTTTCCCCAGAAAACCACTCGTTTTTGGGAGGTTTATTTTCTTGGAACGGCCTTAAGGCTATGCAAGGAGTTGTCCGTCAGAATCCAAAAGCCCCCTGATCATATCGCGGCTTTGGCAATCTTGCTGAAGAGCGTTATACTTCTGAGGAGGATGAGCCATTCCAAGGAAATAAATCTCTCTTGGGAGATTTTAGTTCTGGAATTACCTTAGCGAGAGGGGGGGGCTTATGGGGAAGCGTTTTGCTATGGTCGCGATAGTTGTCCTGGCGGTGTTGGCCGTGTTAGGCTGGCGATTCGCCGTCGCCAGCCGCGAGGCGATCTTGCCCGGCGTGCGCGTGATGGGCATCGATGTGGGCGGGATGTCGGCGGCGGAGGCGGAAGCTCACCTGCGCTCGCAGGTACCCGCGCCCGATGTGATCCAGTTGCCGCTCCGCGCAGAGGCGCAGACGTGGGACCTGATGTGGGTGGAGGTCGGGCAGCGCTACCGCATTGAGGCGATGGTCGCATCCGCGCTGGCGATCAGCCGGAGCACGCCGTGGCAGCGGCGGGGCCTGCTGGCGTTGGGCCTTCGCTCGCAGCAGTACGAGGTCGCCCCGGACGTGGCGCCCGCCGATCCGGCGCAGGTGACGAGCCATCTGGAGGAGATCGCGGCGCAGATCGCCACGCCGCCGGTCGAGGCCGATCTCCAGATCGGGCCGGGCGGACGCTTGAGCGCGCGCGAGGGACAGGCGGGCCGACAGCTTGACCTCGAGGCCAGCGCGGCGCGGGTGACGGCGGCCTTAGAGGCGAGTGCGGCTGTTGCGCATCGTCGCGACCTCGACGCCGTTGATCTGGTCGTCGCCGTGATCCCGCCGGAGCGCGCCACGCCGGAGCCGGCTTACAGTGAGGCGCAGGCGCTCTTGGCGCAACCCTTCACCTTGGTCGCCGATGACCCCCTCACCGGCGAGATGCCGGCGGGCTACCACGCCGCGTTCCCCGTGGCGACGCAGACCTTGGCCAGTTGGATCGTCCTCCGCCCGACGCCATCCCAGATTGATCTGGAGATCAACCAGGCGGCAGTGACGACGTGGCTGCAAAGCCTCGCTCCGCAGATCGAAGGCGAGACGCGCCGCTTGGATGTATCCGCCACTTTCAGCGAGACCATCACGGCGTTGCAGGCGCCGACGCATCAGGCG
>JAAAOZ010000327.1 GCA_009908585.1 Chloroflexota bacterium | reverse complement strand
GTTGGCGCGGGCCTGGTTCCCGGCGGCGACGAAAACCGCGAGGCCCGCCTGGCGCGCTGCCTGGATCGCGCCCGCCAGCAGTTGGGTGTTGGCGTCCGCCTCGTCGCAGATGCCCGCGTACCGGCCGCCGCCCAGGCTGAGGTTGATCGCGCGCACGTTCAGGCTCAGGTGATGATCGACGATCCACATTATGCCGGCCGCCACGTCCGAGGTCCAGCCGCGCCCGTCCTGATCCATCACGCGGACGGCGACGATGCCTGTATCCGGCGCGATGCCGCGCGGGCTGGCGGCGCCTTGTCCGGTGATGATGCCCGCGACGCGCGTGCCGTGGCCGTAGGCGTCTTGGGCGCTCGCGCCCTCGTCGGCGTTTTGCGGCGGGCACGCCTGATTCGTGAAGCAGTGTTGGCCCACCACGTCATTGGCCAGGTCGGGATGCGTGAGGTCAATGCCGCTATCCAAGACGGCGACATTGACGCCCGCGCCGGTCAAGTTCCATTCGCGCCAGACTTGATCGGCGCGGATAACGGCGGCGCTCTCCGCCATTTGCGCGTAGAGCGGCATATCCAAGGCCACGGCGGTGACCTCTGGATGTTCTTGCAGCGCGGCCAATCCCTCGCGCGTCACCTCGCCGACGATGCCCGGCAGGCGATCATAGCGGTGGACGACGCGGAAGCTCTCGTCCGACACCGTCGCGAGCACCTCCTGCTGGGATTTGGCGATGGATTGGCTCTGCGCGCTGATGTCGCCGGCCTCCGGCGATGTCAATAGCACGATCACGCGCGTCGAGCCGCCGGCGCTGAGCGCCTGGACGACCTCCGGCTCCGGCGTCACTTCCGCCCCGTGGATGGGGTGCGCGCTGGCGCCGTTAAAAAGGAAGCCCACAAGGCAAATGAGCACGCCGAGGATGAGGATCAGGGGCGTGCGCTTTGCGGGTTGCTTGGCTATTCGTTTCATTTGGGTGATCCTTTTGGATAATCACACTGGTGAAGCTTACACCAAATGCTCAGAGGGGATTGGTTAGGCCTTTTTTAGCGTCTTAGCGTCTCTGCGCCTTTGCGTTGGTTTTTTATGTGGCGTCATCATTCATTGTCCTCGCTGCTTGCCTCGTTTACCTCTGCTGAGGCCGGCTCTTTCCCTTCGGAAGTGTCGTCCTCTTGTGTTTGGGGCGTGACGAGCACCTTATCGATGCGGCGCCCATCCATATCGATGATCTCGAACTTCTGGTGGTGGAACTCGAACTGCTCGCCCTCGCTGGGGATGCCGTCCAACTCGGTCATTGCGAAGCCGCTCACCGTCTGATAGCCGCGATAGACGCCCTCCATCTCGGTCTCGAGATCCAAGATCTCCCAGAGCCGGTCGATGAGTAACATACCATCGACCAGCCATGTGCCGTTCTCGCGCTGCTGGGCGCGCGGCTCCTCCGGCTCGCCTTCCGCCGGGATCTCGCCCGCAATCGCCTCTAAGATGTCCATATCCGTGACCATCCCCTGAATGCTGCCGTACTCATCCGTCACCAGCGCGATGTGCTTGCCCTTCTGCTTGAAGATCTCCAGCACCCGCAGCGGCGACATGCTCTCCGGGACAAAGAGGACGGGCCGCAGGCAGGCGCGGATGTCGAACGGCTCGCCCTTGAGGTGGCGGACGACCATATCCTTGGTGTAGAGAATGCCGATGGCGTGATCTGGATCGCCCTCCATCACGGGGAAGCGCGAGTGCTGCGCATCCAAGAGAATCGCTTTGATCTTCTCCTGTGAATCTTCCAGATCGATCCATGTGATCCGCGTGCGCGGCGTCATAAAGGCATCGACGCGCCATTCATCTAACCGGAGCACATTTTCGATCATATCCTGCTCGGATTCCTCGAAGACGCCTATCTGGGTGCCGTGCTCGACCATAATCTCGATCTCCTTCGAGGAGATGTCGGGTTCCTCCGAAGGCTTGATGCCCAGGATGCGCACGACGCTATCGGTGGAGATGCTAAGCAGCCAGACGAGGGGCCGGGCGATGGCGGAGAGTGTCTGCATCGGCTGAGCGATGAGGGCGGCAATCTGTTCCGTGTTATTCAGCGCCAAGCGTTTGGGCGCCAACTCGCCGATCACCAGCGAGATGTAGGTGACGCCCAACACAACGACGGTCGTGGCGATCACATCTGCGTAGGGGGCCAGCGCGCCGATCTTGCTCAGCACCGTGCCGAGATAGCGAGCCAGCGTCGCTTCTCCAAATGCGCCGGCGAAGATGCCGACCAAGGTGATGCCGATCTGCACCGTGGCCAGGAACTGTGTCGGGTCGGTCGCCAGTTCCAGGGCAGCCTGCGCGCGCTTATCGCCGCGATCGGCCTGCTGGCGCAGGCGGGCCTTACGCGCCGAGACGACCGCGATCTCGGACATCGCCAGCACGCCGTTGAGCACGGCGAAGAGAAATATTGTTAAGAGATTCCAAATAGGATTCACGTTGTTTGCCTTCCTTTCTTCTCTTCAATAGTGTGATGATTTCTGGGATAATGGTGGGAGGAACTATGGTTATTATACATGAAACGTGGTTTTATGCGTTGGCGATGGTGGCTCTACGAGTCGCTTCGTCATTCAATACCATGCAACAAATCTCACTTTGTCTTGCTTAAGAGCTAATGCCTTGTCTTGAGGATGCGGCAGCCTCCTTGTCTTTTTCATAAATCGGGGTAAAATGACTGCGTTGTGTTGTTATAACCAACATAAAGAAATAGTTGCTACAAGCCTATAGCGGTTGTTAAGTCAATGAGGAAAGGGTGAGGGTAACATGACCATCACGTATGAAGAATTACACGAACGTCTTGTTGAGCAAGAGGAGCATTTGCTGGAGCAGGTGCACGATATCCAGCAGTCCGTGCGGGAAGAGGGCGTAGGTTACAGCAACCACATGGCCGACGCTGGCAGCGAGGTCTTCGAACAGGCGCGTGATGTCTCGTTGGCGCGGCAGTTGCAGCGCTCGCTGGAGGATACACAGCGCGCGCTGCAAAAATTCGATGATGGCACCTACGGCCTCTGCGAATCCTGCGGCGCCGCCATCGATATGACGCGCCTCGAGGCGCTGCCTTCGGTGCGCTATTGCATGCGCTGTCAATCCCGTCGTGAGGGGGCCTAGATCTCTGATGAAATCTAAGGCTCGCATGGGTCTGTTAGTGGGCTTGATCGTTGTGGTCATTGTAGTGGTGGATCAGCTTGCCAAGGGGTGGGTAGTTCGCGACCTCCCCGCCTACACGCCCATCGATGTGGTGGCGTGGCTGCGTCCGGTGCTCTCGTTCACCTACGTGAAGAACACCGGGGCCTCGTTTGGCATGTTTCAGAACATGAACGCCGTCTTGGCTGTGCTCTCGGTCATCGTGCTCATCCTGATGGTCATCTTCCAGCGCACGATCCCGCCCCAAGTTTGGATCGTACACGTGGCCTTGGCTCTGGTGATGGGCGGCGCGTTGGGCAATCTGATCGACCGCATCACACGCGGCTATGTGGTGGACTTCTTCGACGTCAATTTCTGGCCGTTTGCCGCCTGGCCGGTCTTCAACGTGGCCGATTCGGCCATCGTGGTAGGCGTGGCGATTTTATTGGTAGATTCGTTTTTCTTACATCACTTGGAGAGAGCTACGGCTGATGCCTGAACAGAAAGTTTTGGATGTAGAGCAAGAACTGCGCTTAGACCAACTCTTGGCGCGCGCCTGGCCCGATTTGACGCGCGCTGCGTTGAAGCGGATGGTGCGCGAGGGCGCGGTGTTGATCAACGATCAAGCGGCGCTGAAGCCGGGGCAGCGATTGCATCCTGGGGATACGGTGGTGACCGAGGCGCCGGAGATCGCCGAATCGGCGCAGAAAGCGTCGCCCGTCATCCCGACGCGCGAGATCGACATCGCTTACGAGGATGATATCATGATCGTGGTGGAGAAGCCCGCCGGCGTCGCAGTGCGTCCCACGCGTCAGGTGAAGCACGGCACGGTGATGCAACAACTGGTCGAGCGCTTCCCCGACCGGGCGCACATCGGCGGCTTCGAGCGCGCGGGTGTGTTGAGTCGATTGGAAGAGGAAGCCTCCGGCCTGGTGTTGGTCGCCAAGGAGAAAGAGGCCTATCGCGAGATGCGGCATCTGATCAAGCGCCAGCAGATGGAAATGACCTACTCGGTGCTGGTGGAGGGCCATCTCACCGGCGAGTACACCATCGAAAAGCCTATCGGCAACGTCAAATACAAGCGTCGAAAGTTGCGGGTCTCGCGCCAGGGCCGCCCCGCGATCACCTACTATCGCGCGCAGCGCCATTACAAGGTAGGGGGACAATCCTAC
>JAAAOZ010000094.1 GCA_009908585.1 Chloroflexota bacterium | reverse complement strand
GCATCAGCCACAACCTGGAGATTATGGTCGCCGAGGGGGATCGCTTGACCACCTTGATCAACGATGTGCTGGATATCGCGTCGTTGGATGCCGGCACGATCCGCTGGAACGATCAACCCTACGAGATGTCGCTGTTGGTTCGTCGCGTTGTGGATGAGTTGAGCGCCGAGGCGGAGAAGAAGGGCTTGCCGCTGCGCATCGAGATTGAGCAGGATTTGCCGGCGTTGGAGGGCGATCCGCGTCGCATCGAGCAGGTGATGTGGAATTTGCTCTCCAACGCGATCAAATTCACCCAGTCGGGGCAGGTGACAATCACCGTGCGCACCTTGGCGGCGGAGGATCTGATCCACAAATGGCGCGTGCCGCAGGGGGGCGGCGTGCTGGTCTCCGTAGCGGATACCGGCATGGGCATCTCCGAGGAGGAGATGAGCCAACTCTTTCAGCGCTTCCAACAGGGCGGCGACGCGCTTCGCAACAAGCCCAAGGGTACCGGGCTGGGTTTGGCCATCTGTCGCGAGATCGTCAATCATTATCAGGGTGAGATTTGGGCGGAATCGGAGGTGGATGAAGGCACGACCTTCTTCTTCACCCTGCCGATCTCGCTGAACGGCGATACCTCGATGGAGAAGGAAGCGCAGGTTTGCCTGCCGCCGCACGCTGACGCGATGTCCGCGCCGCTCGTCTTGATCGCGGAGAATGATCCAGAGGTGCGCCAACACCTGGCCAAGCATCTATCGGAGGAGAGCGGTTATCGCGTGGTGACCCTCTCCATCGGCTCCGAAGTGATGGAGCGAGCGCGTCAACAGTGCCCGGCGGCCATCGTCTTGGCCATTCGGTTGCCGAGGCTCTCCGGTGTGGAGGTCTTAAGGCTACTCAAATCTGACCTAGCAACGGTGTCGATTCCCGTGGTGATGATCGCGTCCGCCGACCACCACACGACGTGTATGCGCCTGGGCGCATCGGCTTATCTCTTCAAGCCCGTGGCGGCGGATACGTTGCGGGAGACGATAGAGCGATTATTGTGAATCTGTTATAATGTTGTTGATGTAGGATGTGGAGGAATTATGTCCAAGATGTCAATCCGACGGTTGTTAAATCGGCGTGCTGCAACCGATTATCTTGAGCGCTTTACCAAGTTGATCCCAAACGTGCGCTTGGCTTTGATCGAGCACAGTGGTCGCGCCGTGGTCGATATCGGTGCGGCGGATGCGGCGCCTGTCTCGGACGTGGCATGGGATCGCGTTCAGCCGGTGGAGGTGGAGGGACAAAATGTGGGGCGCTTGGTCGCAGCGGGCGAAGGTCTGTCTGATCCCCAGGCGGAAGCGACGTTGGATATTTTGCATCAGAGCCTAGTGATGATGATGAAGCGCGCGTTTGAAAGTCGCACGTTGGCGCAGGAGACACTGGAGCGCTACCGCGAGATCAATCTTCTCTATAGCATCGGCGAGACGATCAGCGCGTCCCTGGATCCCGATGTCATCCCGAACTTGGTCCTGGCCGAGGCCGCGCGCGTCATTCACGCGGATGGCGGCGTTGTGCTGTTACTCTCCTACGCGCTCGACCCGGAAGATCGCGAAGATATCGATGCGCTGGAGGAACAGATCTATCAGCTCTCCGTCGAATCGGACTTTGGCGATAAGGGATTTACCAACATCATGCACACGGCGACCCTCTCGTTGATGGTGGAGGCGCTGGCCTCCGGGGATGCTTATATCTGGGCGGCGGATCAGTTCGATTATGAGACGGAGCTGGTTGGCTCGATATTGGCCGCGCCCCTCAAGGCCCGCGAGCGCATCCTGGGCTTCGTGTTGTTGGGCCGCGACCCGCAGGAGCCGATCTTCACCGCCGATGACGTCAAATTGCTGACGGCGTTGGCCGCGCAGGCGGCCGTCGCGGTGGAGAACGCCCGGCTCTTCGCCGACGTGATCAGTCAGCGCGACGCCATCGCGGCGATGAACAACTATATGGACAACATCTTTGCCAGTATCGCTAGCGGCGTCATAACGATCAACGCCGAGGATTTAATCACCTTGATGAACAACGCCGCTGAGCAGATCCTGGGGGTGCCGGCGGAGGAGACGATGGGCAAGTCCTACCTCGAGGCGCTGCCGGAGATGGGGTCGAACTTCGTATCGCTGATCGATGTCATCAAGCACAAGGATAAGTCGGTGGTGGGTTACGAGATGGAGCCGGTGTTGCCGGATCGAGGCCAAGTAGTGCTGCGGCTCAACCTCAGCCCGTTGAAGGACAATCGAAAGCGCAACAACGGCGTCGCCATCGTGGTCGATGATCTGACCGAGCGGCGTCAATTGGAGGCGCAGATGCAGCAGATCCGTCAGACGTTCGAGCAGTATGTGGTGCCTCACGTCGTCGAACAGTTGCTCTCCGATCCCACCAGCGTGCGGTTGGGCGGCGTGCGACGCGCCGTGACCATTCTCTTCGCCGATATTCGGGGCTTCACCTCCTTCAGCGAGAAGCTGCAACCGGAGGCCTCGGTCGAGGTGCTGAACCGCTATCTGACCTTGGCCTCGGAGGCCGTCTTAGCCGAGGAGGGGACGCTGGACAAATTCTTGGGCGATGGCGTGATGGCTATCTATAACGCGCCGCTGGCCCAACCGGATCATGCGCTGCGGGCGGTGCGCTCGGCGCTGGCCATTCAGGAGGCCGTCAAGGATATCCACAGCGAGCTACCGCCGGACGATTGTTTGCATTTCGGCATTGGGGTCACCTCGGGCCTCGCGGTTGTGGGCAGCATCGGCTCGACCAAGATCCGGAACTATACTGCGATTGGCGATACGGTGAATTTGGCCTCTCGCCTTCAGGCGCAGGCTGAGCCGGGGCAGGTGCTGGTGGATAAATCCGCCTATGGCCACCTCAAAGATCACATCATCGCCCGCGAACTGGGCTACGTGCAGGTCAAAGGGCACAGTGAGCCGGACCTGGTCTTTGAGGTCTTGGGCTTGGAGGATGCGTCATAATCAGGTAGGTCAAGAATGAGCGATTCATCTGGTGTGCAACTTTGGATTTTAGAGTTCGTGTAGAATATAGGGAATTCGAAGCAGAACGACAGGGAAAATCGCTCTCACTGCTCCAGAGCGGCCTTAGCCAAGTTCAAGGCAAACGAAGATGGGGTTGATGGGCGCGACAAATCGTTTAGGGCTAAGGTGGTTCCAGAAATTAAAACCTCCCAAACCTGATGTTTTTTTCCTCTGAAAACTCCCCGTTTTTGGGAGACTTATTTTCTTGGAACGGCCTAAGGAGGAAATAACTTTCCCATTGGGAGAGCTGCATGTATCCGTAAAAACGGGTAAGTTATTTACTTCTCGCTCCTTAGCGTGCAACCCTGTGTATCTTGGAGCCCCTGGAACTGCTTCGGTTGCCCATATAGGGACGGCAACGACGGAAAATTATGGCGAATATAGGATATCGAGAGAAACCATTTCAATCTATCGTTGGGGTATTGTCGGCCGCGCATAAGCCACTGCACGGGCAACGTCTCGCGTTGGTGCGTGCAGGCTGGATTGTTTTGGCGGTTTTGTCACTTTCCCTCTTTATCGTTGCCGTCCCACAGCGTTTTACAGATCTATTGCAGGCCGGCGTGGACTATGCCGCCGCGCTCTCGATCTTAGATCTTCCCATCACGTTTTACGCCCTCTATTTTCTCCTGCCCGATGTGGTGACGGTCATTGTCTTCACGCTGGTCGCCGCCGTCCTCTTCTGGCAGAAATCCAACGACGGCATGGTGCTCTTCGTCTCGATAACCGTTTTGCTGCTGGGCGTGACCTTCCCTCCCACGCTTGATGTGTTGAGCGATCAGCCTTGGTTGTGGCGCTTAGTGCTCTTCATCCAGGGTCTGGGCACCATGATGAGCTTGACCTTCTTCTTTGTTTTCCCCAACGGCGTATTTGTCCCTGCGTTCTCGCGCGTTGTGACAGGCGTCATTATGGCGTGGACGTTGAGTTGGGGGCTGTTTCCCAACGCTTGGATCACCCCGCCGGCCGAGAGTGGCCTGGGGACGGAATTGTTTATGTTGGGTCTGTATGTGATGGGCCTCGGTGCGCAATTCTACCGCTACTTCTATATCTCCGATGAGGAGAACCAGCAACGCACGCGCTGGCTGGTTTTGGGACTGACCGTGACGCTGATCAGTTGGGCGTTCTTCTCGATCTTGGGGTGGATGACGCCCTGGTTGCCGTCGGGATTGCCCCGCTCGATCTACGGATTGATCTACCACATCGCATCGAGCTATTTCCCACCGCTGGTGCTGCTGCTCGCGATGGGTATCTCGATTCTGCGCTACCGCCTGTGGG
>JAAAOZ010000370.1 GCA_009908585.1 Chloroflexota bacterium | reverse complement strand
GTGTCCGCCTCCAGACACCAAAAACAACCGCCGCCCAACGTCGCCTTCTCCAATTGCTGATGTTTCTCGTTCATCTGACACGCTCCTTATATCCGCTCCATCCGCTGATGGTTGCTTTGCTTATTTGTTCTTTTGCCGCTTTGCCCCGTCAGGGCGCGCTGATCGTCAGTTCTCCCGGCGCGTACTTCGAGTGATAGGCGTTGAACTCATCTTTCCCGCCGATGGCCACGATGAGGGGATAGCTCTTGCCGGGCACGAGAGCGTGATCGTACTCGTCGCCCGAATCCAGCGGGATCTGCACCTCGAGGCGGGTGACGCCCTCTTCTTCCACACCGGCGAACGCGACGATGTCATCGCTGCCGCCGATCTCTGTATCGGGCGGGTGGGTGGCCCCGGTGCGATCCTGGCCCCAGGCGTCCCACACCTGCGCTTCCCCGTCGGCCACGTACCCGAAGATGTAGTCGGCGCCCTTCATCCCCAGCTCTGGGTTGATGCCGACTGCGACCCAACCGGTCGTGTCGCCTTCCATCGCCAGGTAGAGGTGGGCGTCGTCGTTCATCCACCAGACGCGGATGCCATTATAGTCGGCCTGCTGGGCGTATTCGCCCTCGGCGATGACGCCGTCCGCCGTCCAACCCGCTTCCGTCTCCTCTGGCTCGGATTCTTTCTCCGGTGTCGCCTCTTCTGTCTCCTCCGGCTCTGTGGTTTCTTCCGGCGTTGCTTCCTCGGTTTCCATTTCCAGCTCCGACTCTGTCTCCGGCTCAGCCGCTGGCGCCTCCGTCGCGGTGGGCGCGGGCGGCGCCTCGGTAGGTTTGGGCGTGCCGCAGCCCGTGATGATGAGGGCCGTCAACAACGTGACAACTAACAACAAGGGCCATCGTTTAGTCTTCATCGGATCTCCTTTGCTTGATTCTACTTGTTTGAGTGATATGGACTGATATTATCTATATACAAGATAATTATATCATAAAATCGGAGTAAGTACAATTACCGGTCCAATCTGGTTGACATTGTCAAGAGCGAAAAACAACGTATACTCATGCGTGATGGTTGTGTAACGGACGCATACCAGATGCGTTACAATTCGATGGGTAGGAGGCTGACTTTATGGCATTGGAAGCGCAAACGTGGGGAGATCTGCTGCGACAACGCAGTTCGCACCTCTTTGTGGGGCGCGAGCAGGAGCAGGAGACCTTCCGACTGAATTTCATCTATGCTGTGCCGAAATTTTTGCTCTTCGCGATTCATGGCGAGCCGGGCGTGGGAAAGAGCGCCCTGATGGCGCGGTTTCGGCGCATCACGCAGGAGCACGACGGCCTGACGGCGTGGGTCAACAGCACGCAGCTCGGTCCGACGCCGCGCGAGACGCAGCTCCGCACGATGCGGGCCATCGCGCGCCAGTTTGCTCGGGTCGATACGCCGCTGTTGCCCTTCGAGGATGGGTATGCCGAATATGAAACCGCGCTGGAATCCGTCGCGGCTGACGCCGCCCCGCCGATCCCACACCTCAATTTACTGCACACCCTCACCTCGGGGGCGGATGCGCCGGCGGACGCTGCTTGGCGGACGTACGTGGCGGAGAAATTCTCCAATCCCAATCTGCGGGCGCTCATCGAGACGCCGGTGCAGGCGCTCAGCCGGCCTTTCGTCGAGGCATTGAATTTCCGCGCGCCGACGCGACCGCTGCTGCTCTGCTTCGATGATTGGGAGCAGACGGGCGCGCATCTCTCCGATTGGCTGCTCGAACTGCTGGCGGGGGGCAAGCTGCACGTCAACGTCTGGATCGCGCTGGCCGGCGAGACGCCGCTCGAGGCGATCTGGGAGCCGCTCCGCCCGGTGGTGGCGCCGATGCCGCTCGCGCCGCTGACGGAGGAGGAGACGCGCCGCTATGCGCGCGCCAAGAGCATCACGGAAGCATCGCGCCTCTCCGATATTTGGACCTTCTCAAAGGGCTTGCCCATCTGGTTGCAGGTGCTGACGAGCGTACAGCGCGGTCACGGCGGCGACCTGGCGCTCGGCCCGGTGGAGCGCTACCTCAAATGGATGGACGTGCCGCACCGGAGCGAGATTGTGCTGCGCTGCGCCGCCGCTCGGTGGTTGGATGCGGAGATTGCCGCCGCTGCGATTCAATCTGAGGATGAGGCTGAGCACTTCGAGTGGCTGTGCAGCACACCGCTGCTTGAGAGGCGCAATGGGCATTGGCAATATCACCCGTTGCTCCGCGAGAAGATCCTGAGCTTCGCGCATCAGCAATTCGCGGAGGAACTCAGGGCGACCCATCGACGCCTTTACGATTTCTATCGTCGCCGCGCGGAGGCCGAGGTGTCCGGCGCTTCCGTAGCGCACGCACTGCACAATCCGGCCTGGCGCGCGGATAAACTGGAGGCGCTCTATCACGGATTGATGTTGGACGATGAGGCCGTCATCGAGGAGGGGGGGGAGATCTTCTTGATCGCGTTGGAGAGCTACGCGCCCTTCGCTGGCGCGATTGTCGCCACGTGGCAGGAGGTCGCGGATTCGCCGATGACGCCCAGTCGGATCATCGAATGGGAGCGGACGCTTGCCACGAGTTGGGGGGCGCTACGGGGTGAGAATTGGGAGGAGATTCTGGCCTTTTGCAACATCGTGCGGCAACGCAACGACGTTGGCCCGGAGGCGATGGATGTGGTCGCGCAGCTTCACGCCCGCGCCGAGCGGGAACTCGGCTTGGAGTTGGCGCCTCGGCCCACCTCAACGCCTCCGGAGACAGACGTAGGTCGGGATGGTATCCCGACGCGGCGGATTGCCAATCCGCCCTACGCCGAGGAGACGAAGGTTCTGGAGGAACCTCCCCAAGAACAAGAAAAGGAAGCAGAGGAAGAGGCCGACGTAGATCGGGCAGTTGAGCCGGATGGTATTTCGAAAGAGACGGAAGAGGCGGCTTCTCCAAGCGAAGCAACGGACGAGGAAACCGAGATCGAGCCAGAGCTGGAGGCGCCGACCCCGCCAACGCCGCCGTCGAGCGAATCTGAACCGCCCGCCGAGGAAGTAGAAGAGGAAGCGGTCGAGGACACGCCAGAGGCCACCGAATCCGAAGTTGAGGCGGCGGAGGAAACTGATGAGGTCTCTCCAGAAGCCTCGACATCTGAAAAGACGGAAGACGCCGAGGTCTATCGCGAGCGCGGGAACGCCCACTTTATGAAGCGCGCCTACAAGCAGGCCATCGAGGCCTACAGCCGCGCGCTGGAGGTCAATCCCCAGGACGCCGTGGCTTACAACAATCGTGGGCTGTGCTACGCGCAGCTCAAGGGCTTTGATCGCGCCATCGAAAATTACACCCGCGCCATCGAGATCCACCCGCGCTACGCCTCGGCCTACAAAAATCGCGCCTGGATCTATGCCCGGCAGCGGAATTACACGCAGGCCCAGGCGGATTACTCGCGCGCGCTGGAGATCAATCCCCAGGATGCGAAGGCTTACAATGACCGGGGCAACATCCACATCCAACTCGAAGCCTATGACCAAGCCATTGACGATTACACCGAGGCCATTCGGTGCAACGCGCAGTACGCCGTCGCCCATTTGAATCGTGGGCAAGCTCTTATGCACCAATCGGCCTATGAGAAGGCCATCGCCGACTTCGATCAGGCGTTGGCGCTGCCGCAGAACAAGGCCGATGCGGTCGCCTATCACTTCCGAGGGCGCGCCTACGCCCAACTGGGCCAGCCGGAGCAGGCCTTGGCGGATTATGAGCAGGCGCTCGAGGAGCGTCCGACCTACGCGCCGATCCACAATGATTATGGGCTGGCGTATGTCCAGCTTGAGCAGTACGATGCGGCGCTGGCGGCCTATCAGATGGCCATCGAGCACAATCCGCAGTTCGCGCCGGCCTACTACAACGCGGCGTGCGCCGCCGCGCTGACGCAGGATGCGAAGGCCGCGTGCGATTGGCTGAAGCGCGCCATCGATGAGCATCCCAAGTATCGCTCGATGGCCCGGAAAGACAGCGACTTTGATGCCATTCGCGCGCGCCCGTGTTTTCAAGCGCTGCTGTGATGGGACTGAGGTCGTCGCAGTTGTCGCATAACAAGGCCCTGGGTGTTTCAGCCCAGGGCTTTGCTGATCAGCAGACTGCTAAATCCGCTGACTCACTTCTTCTGCTTCTTCTTCCACGCCTTCTTGACGGGCTTGGCCGCCAGCGCCGCGCCGATGATGCCCGCCGCGCATCTCGACGAACAGGACTGGGAGCGCTCGGTCGAGGTCAACGTCACCGCCACCGGCCGCCTGATTCCCTTCGTCGCCCCGCTTCTGGGCGAGGCGGGCCGCGCGCTCTTTTTCGAGGAT
>JAAAOZ010000461.1 GCA_009908585.1 Chloroflexota bacterium | reverse complement strand
CGCCTATCACATGCAGGTGAACTTTCGCGGCTTGATCGAGTTGAACAAGGAGCCGGCGTACAAGGGGTTGCGCCCCTCGGTCAATTATCTATTCGATTCGATGGCGCGGACGTGCGGGCCGCGAGCGCTGGGCATCCTGATGACGGGGATGGGGGATGACGGCGCGGATGGTCTCAAAGCGCTTCACGATGAGGGCGGCTTGACCATCGCCCAGGACGAAGCGACGTGTATTGTGTACGGAATGCCCCGCGAGGCCGTCATTCGCGGCGGCGTGAGCGCGATCTTATCATTGGACGAAATCGCGCACACGCTGAGCTACCTGGCCGATGGCGATGGTGGGGCGTAGGACGGGGAAGGGGTGAATGATGCGAAACAAAATGAAAACGATCCAAGTCGATGCCGAGCCTGATATCGTCTCGGCTCGCATGCACGTTCGCAACCTGGCCCGCCGGTTAGGATTCAGCACCAAGGATCAGGCGCGTGTCTCGCTGGCGACCTCTTCGCTGGCGCACTTCTTGGACATCGGCGGCAAATATAAGGGCGAAATCGCGTTTGGATGCTCCAATGGCGATTCAGGCGCTTCGAAGGATGAGGTGGCGATGCGGGTCGTGTGTACGGTCTTCTGTGCCAATCCCAAGTATCAGATCAATAAGCGAGGTCTTTCAAAAGTTCAGTGGATGGTGGACGATTTAGATGTGGAATCATTGCCCTCGGACGACGTCCAAGTGACGTTGATCAAGTGGAAGTGAGGAGTGGAGAGATGACAGATCGAAGGACGGTTTTGGTGGTCGAAGATAGCCCCACGCAGGCGCTGCATTTGCAGACGATGCTGGAGCAAGAGGGCTTGCGCGTCATCGTCGCGGAGGATGGGCGGCGTGGCTTGGAGAAAGCGCAGGAAATCCAGCCCGATCTGGTCGTATTAGATGTGCAGATGCCGGAGATGAACGGGATGCAGGTCTGCCAGGAGCTGAATGAACACCCGGAGACGGCGGATATCCCCGTGGTACTCTTCACAGCTCACGATGAACAAGAGTCGGTCATCCTTGGACTTCAGTTGGGCGCGGTCGATTTTATCCCCAAGGACGTCTTCGCCGACGTCGTCTTGATGGAAACTATTCGTCAGATGGGCTTGATCCCCGAGGCGGAACCGGCAACAGCGTGATACCAACTTCGAAGTAGATCTAGGAGCAGGAAATCGGTCTTGTCTAATTGACGTCATTGCAATAGAATAGCGTAGGAAGGAAAGAGTAGGGTGCTTTCGCGGCTTAATACTGTCTGTGAAAGCGCATACTCTTTTTCTTTGTGTTGGGCAAATGGTGAATTGCGAATGGAGAATGAGGAATGGGGCGTAAGACAACTGTACGACGGGAGACGAAAGAGACGCAGATCGAGGTAACGCTCAATTTGGACGGCAGTGGCGAGCACGACATCGCGACAGGGCTGGGTTTTTTGGATCACATGCTCACGCATGTCGCGGCGCACGGCCTCTTCGATCTGACCGTGCATGCGGCGGGCGATCTGCACATTGACCCGCACCACACGTTGGAGGATGTGGCGCTGACGCTGGGCCAGGCCTTCGACGCGGCGCTGAGCGAGCGCGCGGGCATCGCGCGGATGGGCCACGCCTACGTGCCGATGGATGAGGCGCTGGCCTTCGTGGCGATTGACTTTTCGGGGCGGCCCTACGCCGTATGGGATGTCACGTGGGCCGGTCCAAGCGTGGGCGGCATCCCAGTGACGCTGTGGGAGCACTTCGTCCACTCGTTCGCCGTCACCGCGCGAGCGACCCTCCACGTGCGCGTGCCCTACGGTCGCGACGATCATCACCGCGCCGAGGCGCTCTTCAAGGCGTTGGGCCGCGCTCTAGACGCGGCGACCCGGTTCGATCCGCGCCGCGCAGGGAAAATCCCCTCTACAAAAGGCACGCTCAACGCATAGCTCAGCAGATGGAGCAGATGTGAGCGGATAGGAGAGGAGTCCCCATGAGCCTACGGCTCACCAACGATAACGAAAATGGATGGCAAGTTGGGGAGTTGAGGAATGCAGGTCGGAATGGTATTCCGACCAGGCGGATTACCAATCCGCCCTACGCCTATTTTCGAAGGAGGATAGTATGATCGCATTGATTGATTACGGCGCGGGCAACGTCCGCTCGGTGGAAAAGGCGTTACGCGCGGTGGGCGCCGAGGTCACCGTGACGCAAGATCCCGCCGTGGTGCGCGCAGCGGAGAAGGTCGTACTGCCCGGCGTCGGCGCGTTTGCCGATTGTATGGGCGCGCTGCGCCGCTTGGAGATGATCGCGCCTATCGAGGCGGTGGTGGCGCGGGGCGCGCCCTTCTTGGGCATCTGCGTGGGGATGCAGGTGCTTTTCGAGGAGGGCACGGAAATGGGCGTCCATCCGGGGTTGGGTCTGCTGCCGGGGCGCGTCGTGCGCTTTGATCTGCCCGCTGCGTTCAAAGTACCGCACACCGGCTGGAATCAACTCCGGCCCACGCGGGAAAGCGCGCTCTTCGAGGCGCTGCCCACCGGCTTGTGGGCCTACTTCAATCATAGCTTCTACTGCGCCGCTCGCCCAGAGGAGACCATCGCGGTGACCGACTACGGCGGGGATTTCCCTTGTGCTGTGCAGCGGGGCAACCTCTACGGCATCCAATTCCATCCAGAGAAGAGCCAGGATGTCGGGTTGCACATTCTGAGGAATTTTGTGGAGAAATCAAGTTGAAAATCAGAAAGTTGCAAGTTAAAAGTTAGTGACCAGGCCAATCAACGGGGGTGTGTCGGAGATAACAATCACGAGGCTGGCTTGAGTTCTTCGACGGCGGCGAACTCCTCCTCAAGTTCTTCGGGCGTATAATCTATGTAGGCGATGCCGCGCAGGCGCAGCAGATTCAGGAACTCGCCACGGGTTATGCCCAAAAGCCGCGCGGCCCGGCCCGAAGAGATGCGTTCCTCGGTGAATAGTGAGAGGACTACCCATTCCGTCACGCGCTGTTGAATATCATGTTGATTGAGGCCGGGCTCTTCAGGAATTCGCCGGATGCAATCATACCATCCCCACCCACAACCCAGTGACGACGCGAAAAGGTCTGTAATCCCCACAAACACGCAATTCTTGGCTACTTTTAGGGATACAGAGGGGGTTGCCCGGCAAAATCCAAAAGACCCTGAGGCCGTAGCGCAATAGGAGCGAGGGCGCTTGGACTTTAAATGTTGTCTCGGTCATTGCCGGATCCTTTCTTCATCTATCTAAAACTGCATTGTACCGTGTAAATATCGTACTACGAAAGAGAGGCTTTTTCAAGATTTTGGAGGTTGTGATGGAATCATTTACTATTTTCTCAGCCATTGATCTGCGCGGGGGGCGCGTGGTGCGCTTGCGCCAGGGTGATCCCGACCGCGAGACGGAATACGCCAGGGACCCGGTGGCAATAGCGCAGCGCTGGGCCGAGGCGGGCGCGGACTGGCTGCACGTGGTCAATCTCGATGGGGCGTTTGGCGAGCAGAGCCGCGCCTCGGAGAACAGTGGTTCTCCCGATCTACGAAATTTTGAGGCGCTGGCGCGCGTGGTCGAGGTGGGGCCGCGCGTGCAATTCGGCGGCGGGCTGCGCGATTTAGATGCGATGCGGCAGGCGCTGGCGTGGGGCGTGGCGCGCGTCGTGCTGGGCACCATCGCGGTGGAGCAGCCCGCGCTGCTGGCGGCCGCCTTGGATGAATTTGGCGAGGAGCGTGTGGCCGTGGGCATCGATGCGCGCGAGGGCATCGTGCAGATTCGAGGTTGGCAGAAGGCTGCGCCCATCCAGGCGCGCGATCTGGCGCAGCGCTGGGCGGAGATGGGCGGGCGCTGGCTCATCTTCACCGACATCAGCCGCGATGGGATGAGCAGTGGCGTCAATGTGGATGCGACAGCGGCACTGGCGCGCGCCACCGGCCTGCGCGTCATCGCCTCCGGCGGCGTCGCCAGCTTAGAGGATGTGCAGCGCGTCCGCGAGGCCGGCCTGAGCGGCGTCATCATTGGGCGCGCGCTCTACGAAGGGCACATTGATCTCGAAGCGGCGAATCGACAAAACAGTAAATAGGCAAATGGGCAAAGCAACAAATAAACCAGCAGGTCCAATTATGGGATTAGTCCATCCCGTTTGTAATCAGATCGGGGATGATGAAGAGGGGGAGATGCCAGGGTGATAGGGTGGCCAGCAAGGTACGCTGGTATGAAAGTGACGTGGTGGACGTTGTCGAAGCCGCTAACTGGCGTGGATGACAGGGGAACTCGCCGCCTTCAGCGGTTGCTGAGGCGATAATGTGCGTGAGGCCCCTGAGCTTTCCCCACCAGG
>JAAAOZ010000330.1 GCA_009908585.1 Chloroflexota bacterium | reverse complement strand
CAGGTGGGATGTCGGCGCGATCCCGGCGCTGGAAGATCCACGGATGGCCCAGCGCCGCCCGCCCGATCATCACGCCGTCGCAGCCGGTGTGCGCCTGGATGCGCGCGATATCCGCTACCTCTTTGACATCCCCGCTGGCGAGCACGGGCAGATCGACGGCGGATTTGATCTCCGCGATGGCGTCCCAATCCGCCGCGCCCTGGAAGCCCTGCGCGGCCGTGCGTCCGTGCACCGCGATGGCCGCCGCGCCGTTCGCCGCCAGCACGCGCGCGACCTCTAAATAGTTGTGCGCCTCCCAGCCCAGGCGGATCTTGGCCGTGATGGGCAGTTCGACCGTGCGGGTGAGCGCCGCGATGATCCGCCCGATCTTGGCGGGATGTTGCAGCAGCGCTGCGCCGTTGCCGTTCTTGACGATCTTGGCCTTGGCGCATCCCAGGTTGAGGTCGATGACGTCGATGCCTAACGGGGCGATGCGTTGGGCTGCTTTGGCGATCTCCTCCGGCTCACTGCCGTAGAGCTGCGCCACGAGCGGGCGCTCGTCGGGATGGAAGCGCAACATCCGCTTGGAGCGTTGCCCCTCCCAGTTGTAGATGATGGCCCGCGAGGAGAGCAGCCCGGTGGCGACCAGCGCCGCGCCCATCTCCCGGCAGATCCGCCGGAAGGGTTGATCGTTATAGCCGGAGAGCGGCGCCAGAATCAACTCGCCGCGCACGGGCACGTCTCGAATGTAAAATGTGACCTCGGTCATTCTCAGCGTGCTCTTAGACGTTGGCGATGGATTTGTTTGTGCGTTTCTGCCAATCTCGCAGCGCGAAAGGGGCGTACATCAATAAAATCGATACGATGCCTATGCCTTCGATCCATAAAATATACCACGGCCACGGCGGCAGCGCATCCAAGATGCTGGCCGTCGCCGGTTTGCGGGCGATGTAGAGATAATTGCTGCCGATGAGGGCGTTGATGACGCCCACGGCGATCATATAGAGATGTGCGATGAGGCCCACGCGCCACAGGGACGCGGGCCGGGGACGATAGCCCGCCACTAAGGTCATATAGAGCGCGCTGATGACGATCGCGCCGTGCGAGATGAAGACCTGGAAGAATCGGAAGTGTGGGAAGCCATAGATGCCCGCATCGGGCGTGAGGAGGGCCTGCATCGCGCCGGGGATGCCCAGCAGGTAGGCAAACTCGTAGATGGTGTAATTTTTGGTGATCAACATCCACGCGCTGATGAAGACCAGCACGCTGCACAGATGCAACGGGAGCGTGGTCTGGAGCGACCACTGGCCCGTCGTCCAATTCCATAGGTGCCAGAGCGTCTCATTGACCAGCAAGACGATGGCCAAACCATAGCGCACACGATCTCGCCACACCGTATCTGCCCGGCGGAGCCGTAAGAGCGCCAGACCGCCTAACGCCACCAGCCCCAGCGCGATCCAATGGGCGCGCGAGAAGAGCACAAACGGCGCGCCGCTCCAATCCTTGCCAAACCATTCTCCCATTAGGTCACCTATCCTTGTTTGAAATCAGTTGAATGTTACGAGTTAAAAATTGACCGAAGTTTGAATCTCTCGTGCAAGATGACATCAATGCGATAATACACTGGAAAAGGGGAATTCGCAACCTGGCTAGTGTCTTAGAGTTTTCGCCGCTTAGCCCGCCTACTGATATACAAAACCCGTTAAAAACGGGTTGAAAAACGCTCAAAAAAGCAATCCCAGTGCGTTTTAACGCACTTTGGATATCAGCCGAGGGTTTCAACCATCGGCGCGGCGCAGTGGCTCTGTGACAGTAACCAACCCGAGACTGAGGGGCTTTTGTGGGGAAAGGTTCATTCAAGAGGGTAGTGAAACAACTCTACCTCGCTATGAACAGGCCCGATGCCTTGGTGATCCGCAAGGGGCCATCCGTGGCGATGCGGCGCTCGACCTCCTCGCTGAAGGCGGCTAACGATTCGGCGGTGAGCGCGGAGTGGGCGAGCATCGTCAGCGACGAGCGCACGTAGGCGATCAGGGGCGCGGCTTCCGGGACGATAAGGCTGTCCTCGTAGCGATGAACCTGTACCTCGTCGAAGAGGGGGGCGAGTTGCGCCGCGCCGTTCTCCAGTGTGAAGCCCTGCGTCACCTGCCGAGCCGATGCTATCGCCCCCGGCGCGAACGGCTCGACCAGTTCCCACATCTCGCGCATGTGATCCTCCCCCACGGTCGAGGCGTAGAATGTCCCCCTCGGCGCGAGCACCCGACGGATCTCGCGCAGCGCCTTCGCGCGATCGGGCACGTGGTAGAGCATGTGGTGGGCGGTGACCGCGTCGAAGTGCGTGGACACGAAGGGTATCGCTTGGGCATCGACGACGGCAAACAGCGGCGCGCAGGGAAGATCCACAAGCTGCGTGCGCGCCGAGGCCATCATCCCCGGCGAGAAATCGGTGAGCACGAGCCGTGCATCAGCGGGTACCCGGTCGCGATTCTGCTGCCACAATCCGCCTGGCCCACATCCCAGCGCCAGCACGCGCCCGTGCGCGAGGATGTGCGGATCGATGTGATCGAAGATCCAGCGGTGCCAGGGGATCGTGCTGCGGCTGAAGCGCGCGTGGAGTTGGGCGCGCGCGTCCAAGTTATCCGAGGTCTTGTACTGTTCCGCGACGAGCTGTTGTGACATGGGCCTCTCCATCCTCGAAAAATAGCGCTCCGCCCTACGACTTAGGTTGCCACGCCCAGTCTGGATTGAGCGTCGCGAATTGCGCGTGATACGCCTCATTGTAGAAGCGCACCCTGGTGGGAGCGGTGTAGAGTCCGCATGGATCTGCGGTGTCGCTGGCATAGCCCACGGGCGCATCGCCGAGTCCGCGCCGGCGCCACCGCTGGTCCAGGCCCGTGATCGCTAAAACCAGCGTCGCCACGCCCATAATGAGCAGGCCGAGACCAGGCCCGATGATGATCACCATCACGAGTTCATCTCCCATCAGGAGCAAGATTGACAGGATCAAACCCAGTGCGAAGGAGATCAGAGCGACCGCCCGGCGCATTTTGCGGTCATTCTCCTCGAGCTTCTGAGCGTAGCCTTCACACTCTGCGCATATCGGCGCGGAAAAATCTATGCGCACCTTCTGGCGGGAACTGCTGCCACTGCGTAATTTAACCTCGCGGCTGGATTGCGGTGGGCGATGCCCACACCACGCGCAGACGGAGTGAAATTGCATAGATGCTCGCTTGTTCATTTTGTATTGCCTCAGCCTGTTGATTCGCCATACGCCTGCTGGATTGTCGCGACGAGTTCATCCAAATCGAAGGGCTTGGTGATGTACCACTTGATCTCCAACTCTTGGGCGCGCAGATCGTGGCGCTCACTGCGCCAGGCCGAAAGAATGACGATCGGGGTATGTGCTGTCTCTGGATCGGATTGGAGCATCTCGATGGTGTCGAAGCCGCTTACCTCCGGCATCCGCAGATCCATCAGGATGACGTCTGGACGCCAGCTTTTGGCCTTCTCCAAGCCCTCTGGCCCGTTGGTGGCCAGCGCCACATCGATGTGAGCCATTTTTAGCAGTTGATCGACCAATTCTCGTTGGGAAGGTTCATCTTCTACGTATAATACTCGAATCATGTTGGTATTTCCTCCTTCGCTGGTAATACATTGTGCTGCATCTCGTCCGCGACCCAGGGGATGCCCAGCGCCTGCAACGTCGAGGTTGTGGGCACGCCCGTCGTCGCGTCCCAGCCCAGCATCTGATAGAGGGTGCGGCGCGCGTGCTCGAAGGTCTCCGGCGGCAGGGCGTTGCCTTGTGAAGGGCCTGCCTCGAACGGCTCGAAGAAGCGACCGGGCAACTGGTCGACCTCCGCCGTCAGCCCCTCGCGCGCATTGAAGGCCCGCGCCATGGTGTAGCCCCGCTCGCCCACTTTGAGCAGTTCGTAGAGCGAAGTGTCCCAGCCCGTGACCGCGCGCACGATCTCCACGACTTTGAGTCGGCTGACCATACCGCCCACAAACATGCAATAGCCCAGGACGTTGTACAGCGTCTGCCACGGGATGATGACGGATGCCAGGCGCATCTTGGCCGGACTGAGGTCATCGAAGGGGAGCGGCTCTAAGATGCCGAAGGGATGCATCGCGGCCATACCCTCTTCGGTCTGGTAGCTCACGTCGTGGAAGTTGTGCATGTGATCGGCGCCGGTGGGGGAGAGCGCGTAGCCGACGCCCAGCCCGAATTTGATGCGCGGCTCATGCATCGGGATCTCCTGCCCTTTGACGTGCATCACGAGCTTGGCGCCGCGTCCGATCTCCTGCGCGGCGTGGTAGGCGCCCTCGCTGAGCAGTTGCCCGAAGCCCTCGCGCCGGCCCATCAGTT
>JAAAOZ010000334.1 GCA_009908585.1 Chloroflexota bacterium | reverse complement strand
TCTCCGACCTGGCGCTCGATCAGATCCTGGCGCTGGCGAATTTGGCCACCCAGGTGGATCAATCGCAGATCCGCTTCGGCGTCATCGACAGTAGCTGCACGCAGAACTGGATCACGCCCGATGGCTCTCAGGTGTTGGTGCCGCTCCGCGAGAGGATGCGCGCCGTGCGCGATTACGTCTTCTTCGAGAACGAGCCGACGCCCACGCCTGAACCGGCCCAGAGCAACGCGACGCCCGCCCCGACGACGACCCCAGAGCCGGTCAGCGTCGCCGTGCTCAACGGCACGCTGCGGTCGGGCTTTGCCGGCGAGACGGGAGCGTATCTCCAGAAGAACGGCCTCAACGTCGTGGAGATCGCCAACGCCGACCGCCAGAACTATGCCAACTCGATGGTGGTTTTGCATCGCGATAAGGAAGCCTGCGCTTCGCAGATCCTCAAGCTGCTGCAACTCCCGCCCTCGGCCCTGATCCGTCGTCAACAAGCGGAGAGTTCGCAGGACATCGTCGTCATCTTGGGCGAGGATTACCCCGGCCCACCCGATTGATCGCCCCGCCGGAAAAAGAACGCCGTCCAGAGGTTTACGCGATCTTCTGGGCGTTGTTTTGTCTAAGGTAGTTCCAGAAATTAAAACCTCCCAAACCTGATGTTTTTCCCTCTGAAAACTCCCTGTTTTTGGGAGACTTATTTTCTTGTAACGGCTCTACTCCCACCTCAATCTCAATTAGGAGAGCGCCCATGCACCTCACCGAGCAAGAAACCGCGTGGCTGGCCGGCGATGCCGGCCCCGCGATCCGGCGGGCGATGGAGATCGTCGTCGCGCTGGGCAAGATCTACGGCGCCGAGCGCCTGATCCCCGTCGCCAGCGTGCAGATCTCCGGCGTCTCATACCGGAACATCGGCGCATCGGGCTTGGACTTTCTCCGCCGCTGGGCCGAGGAGGACGCGCGCGTTCGGATCCCCACCACGCTCAACCCCACGGCGATGGATATGGCGGCGTGGCGCGCGCAGGGCTTCGATCCGGCGTTCGCGGCCAAGCAGCAGGAGGTCGTCGAGGTTTTCGCGCGGATGGGCGTCGGTGGCGGGCGGCCCATCCCCACCTGCACGCCTTACTTGATCGGCAACGTGCCCGCGCCGGGCGAGCACATCGCCTGGGCGGAATCGTCCGCCGTCTCCTACGCCAACAGCGTGCTGGGCGCCCGCACCAATCGTGAGGGCGGCCCCGGCGCGATCGCCGCCGCGCTGACGGGACGCACGGGCGCCTACGGCCTCCATTTGGATGCGGCGCGGCGCGCCACGTTGCGCGTTGAGGTGACGGCGCCCCTCCATTCGATTCCCGACTTCAGCGCGCTAGGCGCCATCGTGGGGCGAGCCGCTTCTAAGCGCGTGCCTTACTTCGAGGGCCTGCCGCTCGCGCGCGGCGACGATCTCTGGCAGGAGAAGCTCAAAGCGCTGGGCGCCGCGATGGCCGCGACCGGCGCCGTGGCGCTCTATCACGTCGCCGGCGTGACGCCAGAGGCCGCGACGCCCGCCATCTTAGCGCCGGAGCACGAGACGTGCGTGGTGGATGATCTCACGCCGGGCTATGCGCTGCTCAACGACGCCACCGCGAGCGTGGATTTGGTGTGGATCGGCTGCCCGCACGCCTCCCCGGCGGAGATCGCGCTGGCGGCGGAGGCGGTGCGCGGCCATCGGCTGCGGGCGCCGCTGTGGATCACCTGCGCGCGGCCCATCAAAGACGCGGCTGCAGCTCAGGGCCTCGCCGCCGAGATCGAGGCGGCCGGCGGGCGGATCATCGCCGACGCCTGCATGGCCATCGCGCCGGTGAAGGACCTGGGCTTTCAATGCGTCGCCACGCCCTCGGCCAAGGGGGCCTTCTACCTGCGCAACTTAGCCGGCGTCGCGGCACACTTCGGCACGCTGGAGCAGTGCATCGCGGCGGCGCTGACGGGGGAATGGTAGGGGAAAAAGACGGGGCGTAGTGCGTAGTGCGTATTTCGTAATGTGTCTGCAATGAGATTTCCAATGCGTTTGATGCTTCAGGTTTGATAGAGCTAAGGTAGTTCCAGAAATTAAAACCTCCCAAACCTGATGCTTTTTCCTCCCTCGGCCATGGGGCCTTATGGCCACAGGCGGAAAACTCCCCACTTTTGGGAGACTTATTTTCTTGGAACGGCCTAAGCCCGATGGGAAGGTACGCATTGCGTATCTCGTATTGCGTAATGTGATTGCAATGCGATTGCGTTTCCGTTTGGCGTTTGTATGTTTTACAACGCAGCTCTTGATCGGGACTTCACCAGAGATGATCTCAATCCAGATGGCTCATTTACGTTCTACGCAATACGTTTTACGGGCCTGTGCCAGCAGTAGATCATCCAAAGCAATAAATCAACCCAAAGGATACCCCCTATGCTAAAACTCACCGGCCGCATCATCAAAGCGGGGCAAGCGGAGGGCAAGGCGCTGGTCTCACCCGCGCCGATTAGCTTCCTGGGCGGCGTCGATGGCCAGACGGGCATCGTCACCGAGCGGGGCCATCCACTGGAGGGGAAGTGCGTGGCGCATCGCGTGCTGGTCTTCCCCACCGGGAAGGGGAGCACCGTCGGCTCCTACGTGCTCTACCAACTGGCCGCCAACGGCCTAGCGCCCGCCGCGATCCTCAACGCGGAGAGCGAGCCGATTGTCGCCGTCGGCGCCATCATCGCCGAGATACCGATGGTCGATCAACTCCCGTTCAACGCTATCCACACAGGGGACCGCATCCGCGTCAACGGGGCAACGGTGCAGGTCTGGCCAAGCAAGTAAACGAAGCAACTCCCCTAAATCGGGGGTGATGCTTGATCCTCGGAAAAAGGTAACTTGCACCGCCTAAGCTTGCAGATGAATCGCAGGCTAAAAAGCTGAACTCAGCCCAGAGACCGACTGAAGGAAAGACCTCTCGCGGGAATCTAGTCAACTTTAGTTGACTTACGCTTAGCAGCCGGGGATTTCAATCCTCGGCGAGAGGCGCGGTGAGATGCTTTCCAACGATCAGCCGTCGCTCCCCCCTCCGAAATCTGAATCACATGCATCCCCGCACCTTTCCGGTATAATAGAGGGTAAATCTACTGGCTCTGCGGAGACTCACCGGCTGCAACCGTAAACATAAGGAGGCACAAGCGATGCCAACAACAATGATTGCTTTGGGTGTAGTGATCATCGGACTAGTTGTCTTTGTCATATACGCGGCTTATCAATGGTCCGTTCAGGAGCGCAACGATCTGGAAAGTGACCTCACGCCAGATGAAGAGAAAGGCTTGCGCGAGGCCTACGAGAGTGAGAAGAAGAAGTTGAAAGAGGCGGAGGCGTGGCGTGAGAAGACCTTCGATGTGTATCATGTCCAATTGACCTCTAGTGAGGTGTTGGATACTTATCTGGGCGAGCCGACCGAGGAGGCATTGAAGGAGAACCTGGCGCGCGCGGAGCGTGCGGTCAGCGAGCACAAGGAACGACTTGAGCAACTGCGGGCCTATGCAGATCAGAACAACATCGATCTTGTGGATGGTGAAGAGGAGAAGAAAGAAGAGAGCAGCGAAGAGGGAAGTTAATTTCGCCGACGTTGACTATCGTGGTTCTTCAGGAATTCGCCGGGTGCAATCATACTATCCCCATCCTCAACCCAATAACGACGTAAAAAAGGTCTGTGATCCCCACAACCACACAAATCCGCGTCATTTTTAGGGCTATCCGGGGAATTGTCCGGCGAAATCCAAAAGACCCACTATCGTTAAAGTGAAGAGGGCGACCCTGGATCAGAGGGGCGCCCTTTGCGCATGCATATTGGACAGTATGAGATCCCTAATGTGGACGCGGCATCACTAAAAAGCGTCCCGCCGCCGAATTCTGGCTCATCGTACACAGATTTGACTGGTTTGACTTTAATACCCCGCCCTCATCCGTTCGATCTCTGGCGTCATCCCCAGGCGCTCGAAAATATCGCGAGCCTCCCGCCACATCGCCACGCCGCGCGCTCGATCCCCGTGGGCTAACTCGAATCTAGCCCACGTCCGCAGCGTTCGCGCGCGCTCACCCTCCGCGCCCATCTCGGTGAAGGTGCGCAGCGCTGCGGTGAAGCACGTCGTCACGTCGTAGGAAGCGCTATCAATTTCGATAGGCCCGGCCAACTGCGCCGCGACGATCCCCAGCGCGCGCCACGCTCCACCAATACCCTCTTGGGATATTAGCGCCAGCGCCAGAGCTTGCCGCGCCGCCGCTACCGCATCCTCGATTTTCTCCTGACCAACGTAAGCCTCTGCCAAAAAGCTGTACGCCTCCGGGAATTTGATGCCGATGCTTTCCGCGATCTCAATC
>JAAAOZ010000419.1 GCA_009908585.1 Chloroflexota bacterium | reverse complement strand
CGGCCTCCTGGCCGAGCCACAGTCGGCTTCATCTGCTAATGCTATTTGAGGCTCTTGAGCAAATTCGTCGCCATCTCCGCCATCGCCTGGAGGAATTGGGCGCGATTGACCTGCGCCTCGCGGACCATCTCCAGATGCACCTCCCAGAGCGCGCGATCCACCTCGCCCTCGCGATCCTCCGGCACGAAGACCTTCATATCACCATCGAAGCCGATGTGCGTGAGCGCCCGCAGACGCGCCCCCCCCTCGCTCTGCGTCGTGACCGCCGTCAGATCATCGGTGGTGTAGGTCTTGACCTCCAGCGTGGAGATATCCTTGGCGGCCTCCTTCAGCGACTCGGCCAATTGATCCGTGAACTCGCGGAGGGAGACGGTGAGGTCATCGACCTGTTCACGGATGCCAAAAGCCTCAGCTGCATACGGTTCCCCGGAGACCGGCGCTTCCACCTCGGCGGGCGATGCCTTCGGTGCGGAGGGCGCGGGCGCCGCCGAGGCCGTGATCGTGCCGAGATCCGGGCGCGCGGTGGGCGATTCATCTGGCATCGCCATGGGGATGCGAGCGGCCGGATCGCCGATGACGACGTAATTACGTGCATCATGATGCATCGTCCACATCTGCGCCAAATCATAGGGGTTAATGAAATCGGGGTCCCACTCCCTTTCATCCAGAACATTTGTAAGTTCCGTGGCCAAATCTGCATACCTCATATTGAGATTCTCTGTCGCCCATCCTATAGGATCACCACTCAATAACTGCAACAACATGCCCTCAAAAACACCCGTTTGTGCCACCATACCAGGAGAAAGAAAGGAATAGCCCCAGGCACGCTCAACATGGCCCACAACAGCCAATGCTCCTCGTCCAAGCAGACGTTGAGGTAATTCACCCAAAAAGTTACGCGGCGCAATTTCTTCGCGGTCCATCTTCTGCGAATGACGCGCAAACTGATCAAGGCGCGGTGAACCACCGCCAAAGCAGGCGAAGAAAAAGGCTAAAAGACCAAGAAGATTAGCATTACTCCCAAGATCTTCCGTTGCAAAATAGAAATCCTGCGGGATCTGCCCGCGCCATTGATTGGGGCCGGGCCAATCGCTACACAACAGCGCGCCCTGATGCGGAATCTGGCGCGCATCGCCCAAGGGAAATTCCATCCCGTGGCTGGCGGTGAAGAGCAGCGCGGGCGTCGCGTCGCCGCCCAGGAGGGTCGAGAGCTTCGCCTTGGTAGCCCGCTCCGCCAGGTGCGATTCGAACTCCCACGCCAACTCGACCTTGCGCTTGGTGTCGCCTCCGTCTTCCCCATCGACCCAGCGGACGAAGGGCGGCTGCTTGCTCAGCTTCCGATAGAGGGGGCGCACGAGGTACTTGGAACTCAGTTCTGTGGCCTTGTCGCCCGCGCTCATCGCGCCGAAGAAGCTGGCCCGCCGGGGCAATTTGACCTCGCCCTTCTCGGCCATCACCACGGCGCGCGCGTACTTGGCGTAAGCATCGACGCTGTCGAAGTGAATCCGGCCCACGCCGCGCATCACATCGAGCTGATATTGGAATTCGTAGGGGATCTGCTCCGGACTGCCGACGATCAGGACGTAGTAGGGCATCTGTTCGGGATCGGCCGGGCCGCCGCCGATCTTGTGACGCTTGAAGAACTCCGCCTTGGTCTCGCCGGGGCGATACCCCGCGCCGCCCTCGTAGATCTTGAAACGCTCGCCCGCCTGCGCCTGGCGGAGATTCAACAGCTCGGCCAACGCCTCCTTGACGGCGGGATCGCTATCCTTGGCGGGGAAGATCACGGCCCAGCCCGCGTCGCTCAACTTGGTGGGATCATTGGGTGGTTTGATGGGAAACGCGCCGGGCGCGCGCTTCTGCTTCAACTCACCAAGGTTTTCTGGCTTTGGTTCCTGCAAAATAACGGTAGCTAACTCATCAGCCGTCATTGGAGGAACACTATACTCCCCCGTCGCACCGTTGATACCATTAAAAACGAGCTTTTCGTTACTATTTTGTAACTCACTGTAATAAGCTTGAAGCTCTGTGTCCTCAAGTTCACCTTTAAAAATCCGCTCTACATCAAACTCTTGGGGCATCGTTGTCTCCTTTCCAGTCCCAATTTGTTCTGGTTAGATTAGGGCTAAGGAGAAAATAACTTTCCCATTTAGGGGCTGCATGTAGCCATAAAACAAGTAAGTTATTTACTTCTCACTCCTTAGCTACGTAGGTTTTGGATGTACTCTTTCACGCTCTCCGGCGTCTTCTCCCAATCGGAGGCCAAAATCTCGTCGGGTTTGGTGATCTCCTCTGCCGCAGGCGTGGGTGCCGTAATGGTGGGCGGTACGGCCTCGGCCAGGGGAACGCGCCCCGTCGCATCCTCGGAAGGCCCCGCCACGGGCAGGCGCACGGCGGGATCACCGATAATGACGTAGCCGCGCGCGTCGTTGTTCGAGGTCCACATCATGGCCAGATCATTGGGGTCATACGTTCGCCCCCATTCGATCTCCTCTAACTCGGTGGTCAACTCCGTGGAGAGCGCCGCGTAGCGCATATCGAAATACTCCATCGCCATGCCGACGGGCTTGCCGCGCAGCAGGCTTTCCACGGCGGCCTGGAAGACGCCGGTCTGCTGCGATTTGTCATCGCCCAGGAAGGAATTGCCCCAGGCGCGATCCACGTGGCCGATGACAGCCAGCGCGCCGCCCTTGCTGAGGCGGAGCATCGCTTGGGGCAGCGCCGCCGTGAAGGGCTGTTCAGCGATCGTTTTGCGACTTTCCTGAAAGTCTGGCCGAGAGAACGCATCGTAGCGCGGCGTGCCGCCGCCGAAGCAGGCGAAGAAGAAGGCGATCATGCCCCACAAATTGGCGTTGGAGGCCAGATCATCGCCCGCGAAGTAGAAATCTTGCGGCATATCACCGCGCCATTGATCGGGGCCGGGCCAATCCTGGCAGAGCAGCGCGCCCTGATGCGGTCGCTGCCGCGCGTCATCGGCGTCGAACACCATCCCGTGGCTGGCGGTGAAGAGCAAGGCCGGCGCCGCATCGCCGCCCAGCACCTGGGCCAGCGCGGCTTTCTTGGCCTCGTCCGCCAGGACAGCCTTCATCTGCCAATGCGCGTAGGCGTCCTTGTCCGTCAACGCCTCAAAGAGCGGGCGGACGAGGCGCCCGGCGCTGAGTTGCGTGGCTTGATCATCGGCGTTGGCGGCGCCGAAAAAAGTCGCTTGCGGCGCGAGTCGCATCTCGCCGCCCGCGGCCTGCACGACGCTGCGCGCGTAGTTGTGATAGGCGTCGAGATCATCGCCAAAGTCGATGCGCCCGACGGCGTACTGCACATCGAGCTGGTATTGGAAACGATAATCGATCTCCGTCGGATCGCCGACGATGAGCAGATAGTACGGCACCTTCCTCGGGTCGGCGGGATCGCCGACCTGCGCGCCGTGCCGCGAGATAAACGCGCCGGCGGTGTCATCTGGACGACAGCCCGCGCCCCCCTCGTAAATTTCGAAGAATTCCCCGGCCTGCGCCTGGCGCAGATCGAGCAGCGGCTGAAGCGCCTCCTTAATCTTGGCCGTGTGGGGGTTATTCGTGCCGAAGATGATGCCCCACCCTGCCTCCTCCAGCTTCGTGGCATCGACGCTCTCGATCACGCCGAGACGGGCTAGGTCCTGCTCCTCCGTCCTCAATTTTTGGATTTGTTTATCCAATTCATCAATCATATCCTCATCGGACGTCATCTCGCGTAGTTTTTCCCGATCAGAAATCTGTTGACGAATATATTTCAGTTTGTCGCGCTTGGCGCGCTCCTCCAACGCCGTGAGGTTATCCGGTGGCGGTGTATTCAAAACACGATCTGATAACGCCTCGTCCATCATCGGCTCCAGGCCATAGGCGCCCGTGCTGCCGTTGATGCCGTTGAAGTATAACTTCCGGGTCATAAGCTCTCCTTAATTTCTCTCAAAAAACAAATGTGGGGCGGATAGTCAGCATCCTAAGCCTCACCTATCCAGTAAATCCATTCGACGCCTGCCCGCGCTCGCGCCGCCTCTACCAGTCGGCGATCGGCCGTCCAGAAATCGCAGCCGAGCATCTCCGACAACGCTAGAACCTGAGACCCTCACTGATCTGGCCCACCTTAATCACTGCGAGCGCTTGACGACACCAAAGGGCAAACCGGGCGATAGGAGGCCGGATCCTCATCGACGTACTGGGTCCATTCCTCCACCGTCAGATTGCGATTTGCCCGCTGACAGGCGCGCGCTTGCCATGAATCAACATCGACATCCCACAAAACGAGCGTGTGATCCCCGCTGGCGGAGACCAAGCGCCGGCCATCGGGGCTGAAGGCCACGCCGTAGACCCACCCCGT
>JAAAOZ010000096.1 GCA_009908585.1 Chloroflexota bacterium | reverse complement strand
CTCCTTGAGCACATCCTCCAAGGTCGGCTGCCCAATGACCTGCAACTCATAGCGCACCCGCTCCATCGGGTGATCGACCTTCAAGATACGGGTCAAATCGATGGGCGTGCCCACGACGACGAGATCACACGGCGTGTTGTTGATCGTCACCTCAAGATCGCGCATCTGCTCGTGCCCGTAGCCCATCGCCGGCAACACCATGCCGGTGCCAGGATACTTCTCGTAGGTTTCGAGGATCGAGGACACCGCATAGGGGCGGGGATCGATGATCTCAGCGGCGCCGAAGCGCTGCGCCGCGACGTACCCGGCGCCGTAGGACATCTCGCCGTGCGTCAGCGTCGGGCCATCCTCGACGACCAGGACGCGCTTGCCGCGAATCTCCTCTGGGTGATCGACGAAGAGCGGGGATGCGCCCAGCACTACCGTCGCGTCGGGGTTCACCTGCGCGATGTTCTCCTGGATCTTGCGAACGTTCACGTAATCCGCCGTGCCCACCTTGTTGATGACGATCACATCCGCCGCGCGGAGATTGGTCTCGCCGGGGTAGTAGGTCATCTCGTGGCCGGGGCGATGCGGGTCCGCGACTGCGATCCACAGATCCGGGCGGTAGAAGGGCATATCGTTGTTGCCGCCGTCCCAGACGATCACATCCGCCTCTTTCTCGGCCTCACGCAGAATCGCCTCATAATCGACGCCGGCGTACACGACCACGCCGCGATCGATGTGCGGCTCGTACTCCTCGCGCTCCTCGATGGTGCAGTTGTGCTTGTCGAGGTCTTCGTAGGTCTCAAAGCGCTGCACCGCTTGCTTCGCCAGATCCCCGTAGGGCATCGGGTGGCGGATCGCGACGACCTTCTTACCCATCGCCTGCAACGCATCGCAGACGTAGCGCGTGGTCTGGGATTTGCCTGAGCCGGTCCGCACAGCACAGATCGCCGCGACGGGCTTGGTGCTCTCCAACATCGTGGCGCGGCTGCCCATTAGGCGAAAATCGGCCCCTGTGGCATTGACCAGCGCGGCCTTGTGCATCACATACTCGTGCGGCACATCGGAGTACGAGAAGACAACCTGGTCGATCTCGTGCTCTTCAATCAGCGATTCCAACTCATCTTCTGGATAGATCTTAACGCCATCAGGGTAAAGCTCTCCGGCCAACTCCGGCGGATACTGGCGCCCTTCGATATTGGGAATCTGCGTCGCCGTGAACGCGACGACCACGTAACGCGGATTATTGCGAAAGTAAGTATTGAAATTGTGGAAATCGCGCCCGGCAGCGCCCATAATGACGACTCGTATCTTTTTTTCCATATAGAAACTCCTTTTCAAATTCATATTTTGGATAGCCTAGATCACAACATTATCCTCTTGGCACTATCACAGCTATACGACGAACCAAAAAGACATCCCTAAACATACCAAAGTGGAGCGCGGATCACAAGTGAAATTCCGAAAAAAAGCCGCGCAATTCATCATATCATCCTCAGAGGGACACGATGATAAATTGCGCGGCAACATAAAAGTCATTATAAGAACGTCTACAAGCTATGCTGGCTGCTCCGCCTCCGCTTGCTGTTGGACCTGTTGCTCCATCTCGTGCAAGATGGCCTCTTGTTTGGGCACCAACGCGCCTAACACGCCATTTACAAATCGCGAGGCGCTATCTGAGCCAAAGCGCTTGGCGATCTCTACCGCCTCATTGATCGCTACTTTGAACGGGACGCCTCCGATTGTGAACTCATAGAGCGCCATCCGCAACAGATTGCGATCCACCGTAGCGATTTGATCCAGAGGCCATTCCGATGCTTGCGATTGGATATGCTTGTCTAAGCTCTCGCGATATTGAAAGACGCCCAGCACGAGCGAGCGACTATACGCCCGGCCCCGAGCCGATAGCTGCTCCGATTCCCGCAACCTCTCATCGATGATCTCGCCCACCGGGTGATCCGTCATATCAATCTCAAACAACGCTTGGAGGGCCAATTCCCGCGCCATCCGTCGCTCGCCTTTCATAGCGTCACTTAAGCTCCCTACGCTGCGGTCGCTTCGGCGACCGACTCTGCTTTGGGATAGAGCACATCATCAATATGGACATGCACTGCGTTGACCGGCATACCAACCATCTGATGGATAGTGCGGATCACTTCACGCTGGATCTTTCGCCCTAATCGCAGTAAACTCTGATTAGGCTTAGCGATGACGTGCAAATCGGCGGTGACTTGGCCCTGCTCCACCGTCACGCTGACCGGCTTGCTACTCAGGAAGCGAACTAGTTCCTCATACTTGATCTTCACGACGCCCGACACTTCGTTCGCCGCCAACCACACCATCATCTCCAACACCTCTGGTTCGGTGGTGACGCTGCCAGGAATATCTAACATTTCGTTCTCCTGCATCTTCCCTCCTTCGCCTTCACATACTCAAGCCGCTATCTACAGCGGATGTGCTTTAGCCTGCTGATATAGCATCCGGGCCTCCGCAGAGGCCCGGTACCATTCAGCGCTCATCCCTACACGCACGGCATTCTATCGAGAGGCTTAATAATCCTCTTCGACCTTCATCACCTTGCGCCCACGATAGCGCCCACAGTTCTGGCACACGTGGTAGGGCAAGACTAACTCGCCGCATTCACAGTGAATCTGATTGCGCAAGCGCGGCGAAGGAAATGTCTGCGCACGACGACGATCACGGCGCCCACTTGAAATACGTATCTTCGGTACTGCTGCCATACTTCTCTCCCCTTATCTTTTATATTTTTATGCTTAGATCCAGATGGATCAAAAACAAACATAAACTACAATTCCAAAACCAAACGCAAACCTGCTTCGATTTGCTCTATCAAGTTCGTTGGCAATGTACCAACCAATTCAGTCAAGAAGCGCTTATCTACCGTAATAACTTGAGATACATTTACCACAGAGTCTTTAGACAAGCCCGTCATCCGCTTGGGTAGCAAAACATTACCCGGCGCTTGAGCCAAGTATGTATTAGACGTGACGATAACTGCGACAACGGTAGCAATACGACTACGATTAAATGCGTTAGATTGGACAACGATAACGGGGCGTCTATATCCGGGGTCCGATCCTGCCGGTTCCGGCAGTGATGCCCACCAGATCTCACCCCGTTGGATCACCATGTTTCACTATCTACGGAGGCTAACTGAAGGCGGATTAGTTCTGGCTCAAGAGCAGATGATTCTGTCTTATAGACTTGATTTAATAATTCAGTAACACTATCTTTCTGATGCGACATCACATAATCTGAGATTGCCTCTGCATACAGTTCACTTAAAGAAATCCCCATCGTGTGCGCCAATCGCTCCGCTGCCTCGGATATAGGTTGTGGAATCGTTATTTCAGAATACATAACGCCCCCTTCCTACGCACTTACCTGTGTTACTAACACACCAAGCGCTTCTATCTCCGCCGATATAGTACAAAGCGCAACCCTCATTATACGAAAAAGAGCCGTTCTGTCAAACTTAGGGTAGATCCTCGCGATGTTGCAGCGTTGCCTCGCGGTCCGTTTCCAAACGCTGTAAACCATTCTCCACGACATGGAGATTGCGGGTCAACTCGCCTTGAAGTTGGCTGAGCATATCGAAGACGTACTCATCCGCATCAGCACGCAGCTTGTCCGCCTCGGTTTCTGCTTCCTGAAGGATCCGCTTCGCCTTGCGCCGCGCCTCATCAACGAGACGATGCTCGCTCACCGCACGCTCGGCATCCACGCGCGCGTCGGCCTTGATGCGCTCGGCTTCTTCCCGAGCCTGTTCCAGAATCATTTCCCGCTCCTGGATGATCTTGCGGGCGTGAAAAATTTCATCTGGAATAGCTTCGCGCAGCTGGATCAACTGGCTGCGCACCTCTTCGTCCGAGACAAGACGATTCCCGAAGAGCTTGGGACTATCCTTCAGAATGTACTGCTCCAGACGTTCCATCAAGAACTCAATATCCATCGCCGCACCCCCATCTAGGCTGTTAAACTCTAACTCACGTTCTTGTCTTGTCCTCACGTTTGCGCTGTAGAGCCTGCGCCACCGCAGGAGGCACCAAATCCGACACATTCCCCCCGGCCATACAGATCTCTTTCACGACACTGGAGCTAAGAAAGGCGTGCTCCAGATTGGTCATCAAACAGACCGTGTCCACCTCTGAACACAATTTTTGATTGGTGAGCGCCATCTGATATTCCAACTCAAAATCGGAGATCACGCGCAGACCACGCACCAAGACCTTCACGCCCTGCGAGTAAGCGAAATCCACCGTCAGGCCGTCGTAGGAACAGACCTGAACGTTGGGATTATCTTTCAATGCTGTGCGCACCAAGGTCACTCGTTCCTCGACGGAGAAGAGCAAG
>JAAAOZ010000225.1 GCA_009908585.1 Chloroflexota bacterium | reverse complement strand
GTGCGCATCTACGAGGGCTACTACGCGGCGATGTACTTTTCCTTCTATCGAACCCACAACGCCGGGTATTATCAGCAGGTGACCGACCTGCCGCCGGGTATCCTGGTCAAGCTACATGCGCACGCGCACAGCTGGTCGTGCACGGAGTCGGGCGGCTTCTCCTGCGGCGATCTGGAGAACATGGGCTTCTACGTCGGCATCGACCCGACCGGCGGCGCCGATCCCTGGTCGGAGACCATCGTGTGGAGCGCACGCACACTCGCGCCCGATGACTATCGTAAAATCGGGCCGGTCGTCGCGCGCGTAGGCGACGCCGGGGCCGTCACCGTCTTCCTGCGCTCGAACGCCCAATGGCCTTACAAGCACAACGACGCCTACTGGGACAAGGCGGCCTTGATGGCGCCAATCCCTTGACGTCAGCCCATGGTCGGAGAATGTAAGAGGGACAAATTAACCAAATTCTAAGATTTGTATGATTGCACAAACCTACTTTTTCGTGTAGAATGAATTATGGGGTGGTATATGCAGGTAATACTTTGTAGACGATAAGGCCGTTCCAAGAAAATAAGTCTCCCAAAAACGGTCAGTTTTCTGCCTGTGGCCATAAGGCCCCATGGCCAAGGGGGGAGAAAGCATCAGGTTTGGGAGGTTTTAATTTCTGGAACTACCTAAACTGTAACGAAATCTTAACGATTCCCCTTCAACTTTAAAGTAGATTAAAGGTAATAGAATGGCTTACTATATTTTACCCTCCTATCTCTGCTTGAGAGCCTTGAGAGCCAAGATTCTGGTAGTTAATGACGTGATAAAGTGTCAGGTACAATGGGCGAGAAAAGTGATGAACGTAAAACAATCACGTAGAATAAGGGCTGTGATAGCGTTCGCCGTTCTACTGATGCTATGCTTCCCTCAACCGAGTTTGGCCCAGGTGAAAGAAGATTACTTCGATGAGACCGGACACCGCATAGACGAAAAATTTCTGGACTACTTCTATGAAAACGGTGGCTTAGCCATCTTCGGCTACCCCATCACAGAATCATTTATGGATCAGGGGCTGTTAGTGCAGTACTTCCAGAAGGCGCGGTTAGAATGGCATCCCAACAATCCAGAGCCCTACAAAATCCAACTAGGTTTGCTGGGTGATGAACTAAAATATCGGCGCCCCTCCATTCCAGAGCCTTCACCGCGATCTCGGCGCCGCGTTTATTTCCCCCAGACAGGCCACACCGTCGCCTACACCTTCTTGGATTTTTTCAAGGAAAACGGTCAGGTCAATATTTTCGGTTATCCAATCAGCGAGATGTATTTTGAAGACGGCAAAGTCGTCCAGTATTTCCAGCGCCTCAAGCTAGAGTGGTCACCAGAAGATCCCACCTCGATGATTCATGTGGGGAATTTGGGGGAGCTTTATCTCAACATCTATCGCAACAGAATCCCATCCGAAGCTTTGCGACCGTTGGAAGCCCGTCCTCAAACAGCGCTGAGGATCCGTAGTCTACGCGCCGTCATTTCACTGCGCTACTCAGTGATGAGCCAAAAGAGCAGCCAAACGGTCTCTGTGTTGGTCACCGACAACAATGGTGATCCGATTCCCGACGCCACTGTGGACATTCACCTCGAGACGCCGACGGGGGAAATTCTTCCTAACAGCCAGCAGAGCACTCGCACGGATAATCGGGGCTTTGTCCAAGCCTCCATCCCGGTGAACGAAGGGAAGACGGGGACGCAGATCATTGTTCAGGCTCGGGTGCGCTACGAGGAACTAGAGACCACCGCCCAAAATGTCTTTTTGTTGTGGTGGTAGCTAGATCACTTTAAGATCACCGGGGCGGGAAAAAGTGTGCCAATCGCTCAAAACTGAGCGCCCAGATACATAGCACAGCGCGGATATTAAATCCGCGCTGTTTTTTTGTTGGTTCTATATCACGCCTGACGCAGAGCAGACAAGCATGTAGCAACATCCATTCAGCTCGCCACCAGACGCGGAGTCACGCCAGGGAAATCACCTCCCTAGCGCATCGCTAGGATATCTCGTCCGACGACTCCCCCAGCCCTAGACGCTGCTTAAGCCGTTCCAGCCACGATTTCTTGCGAACGGGAGGCGGCTCACTCGACAACCTGAAATTTCGCAGTCGCCCCACAGCGCGACGCAATCGCTGCATCTTGACGAGCTTACTATCCTCTTGTTCTTCCACTCCGGCTGGCTTTTGCTCTTGATCTCGATCTTGATTTTGATTTCGATTTACCATGCAGACACTCCTCGTCAATATTACCCACGTTAATGTCTACCGAACCTATTCCTCCTTAGAGCCAAGGAGGAAATAACTTCCCATTTGGAGAGCCACATGTAGCTGTAAAAAATGGGGAAGTTAATTAGTCTCACTCCTTAGCATGATCAATCCATCATCCATCCTTAAACGTATTTTAATGGAAAAGTGGCGGGCAAGCAACCGGGTCTTCTGGATTGTGATGGACAACCCTCTCAGTGACATTAATTTCCGAAGAGCCACGCAACCTCACGCTTCTTCTTCCTCCCCTTCATCTACTTCGTCTTTTTCATCTTCCAATTCTAACTCCTCCTCATCGGGAATGGAGAAAAGATAGCCGACGCCCCGCACGTTCAAGATGAACTTGGGATTTTCTGGATCTGGCTCCAACTTTCGACGCAGACGACGGATGTGCACCCGAATGATCGAGCGCGCGCCCCAGGGATCGGTCTCGTAGCCTTGAGCGCAGCGGACCAATTCCTGCGGAGATCGCACTTCGTCAGCGCGCTCCATCAAGCATTCCAGGAGGCGAAACTCCGTGGGTGTCAAATCCACCGGCTCGCCTTTGAAGGTCACCATGTGTTTCGCGCGATCTAACATCACTCCAGCGATGTCCAACACGCTGTCATCCTCCACCGGCTCCGGCATGCTGGCATCAATGCCGTCCGTCGCCATCAACTGCTGGAGGGTCTGTTGCAACTGCGCTACCAATTCCCGCCGATGACGCCCAGCCTTCAACTCAGAGAGAGCGCGCTGTACAGCGGTCAGCACCTCATCCACCGGACAAGGCTTGAGCAGGAAATCGTAGGCGCCCTGACGCAAGGCCTGGATCGCGGTTTCCATCGTGCCATAACCGGTGATAAGAATCACAATGGTATCCTCCGAGGTCTTGGATATGCCCTCCAAGACCTGCAAGCCATCGATGCCGGGCAAGCGCAGGTCGAGAATGGCCAGGTCGAAGGGGCCTTGCTGACGCACCAGGGTCAGTGCTTCCTCGCCGGAGGCCGCCAAAGTCACATGGTAGCCTTCTAAACGAAGCACTTCGCCTAACGTGACGCGCTCGGCAGCTTCATCATCTACCACCAAAATATTAACGTTGCTCATCAAGCCTCCTCCTTCTGCTGAGGTATACGAACGATGAATGTTGTGCCACCTTCGGGGGGAGATTCGACGTCGATGACGCCGCCATGGCGCTCGACAATGCCATAGCTAATGGCCAACCCCAATCCGGTGCCACTGGATTTCGATGTGTGAAATGGCTCAAAAAGATGTTCTCGAATTTCCGGCGGGATGCCAGGGCCGCTGTCGCGAAAGGCCACCACGACCTGTTCCCGCTCGGCGTGATGCGCCGTCGCCACCCAGAGACTGCCGCCCTCAGGCATAGCCTCCATAGCGTTAAGGATCAAGTTGAGGAAGACCTGCACCAGTTGATTCTCGACGCCGCGCACCGATGGCAGATTCTCTTCCAGGCGGACCATCACCTCGACCTGGGATTGCTCTAACCGTTTGTTGGCAATGGCCAGGGCATTCTCGACCGGCCGGTTGATCGATAGGGCTTTCATCGCCGAGGCCGGGCGGTAGAAATCCAACATGCGCCGCACGATTTGCACCAATCGGCCCACCTCTTGCTGCACCATCTCCAAATACTGCCGGCGACGATCCCCCTCCAAGCCCTTGTGCAGTGCGAGGTGGAGGCTATTTTGAATCGCCTGGAGCGGGTTGTTGATCTCGTGCGCCAGCGAGGCCGCCAGTCGCCCGACCGCGGCCATCTTCTCCACCTGAATAAGTTGATTCTGAGAGCGCTCCAACTCTTCCGCGAATGCCTCCAGATCCTCGAAGAGTTGCGCGTTATCGACGGCGACGCCCACCGTCGCGGCGATGTGCTGCATCAGGGGGAGATATTCCTCATCCAGCGGCGCCTGCCCCAACGCGACCAACACGCCGACCATCTCGCGTTGCTTAAAGAAGGGCACGGAGAGGATGTGCAAGGGCGTCATATTGATGGCCTCACTCCAGAAGCTCTCCGGCTGAACAGCGCGCAGGACGGGTGCGGCCTCGCGCAACGCTTGGCGCATCGTCGGGTCTGAGGGAGGAA
>JAAAOZ010000063.1 GCA_009908585.1 Chloroflexota bacterium | reverse complement strand
CAGCACGCTGATGGTCCCGATTTCGGTGATCCTGATTCCGGCCTTCCTGGTGATCTCGAAGGTGGGGTGGTCCAACAATCTACTGGGCCTGATCGTGCCCGGCGCGGCGACGCCCACGGGCGTTTTCTTGCTGCGGCAGTACATGCTCACCATTCCTGACGAGCTGATCGATTCGGCCCGCATCGACGGCGCCAGCGAGTGGCGCATCTACTGGCAGATCATCCTGCCGCTGTCCGGCCCGGCGATGGCCGTCCTGGCCATCTTCTCGGTGATGTGGCGCTGGAACGATTTCCTCTGGCCGCTGATCGTGGTGAGTCGCTCGGAACTGTTCACGCTCCAGGTGGGCCTGAACGCCTTCCAGGGCGAGTTGAACGTGCAATGGCACTACATCTTGGCGATGACCGTGCTCACCCTGCTGCCCATCAGCATCATCTTCGCCCTGTTGCAGAAGTACATCACCACGGGCATCGCCACTACCGGGATGAAGTAGATGAGTGGTTTGACAACGACAAACGATCATCCGCGCTCGGTGCGGGGATTGGAAAAGCAGCTGTTAGGTGTGAGTTGGTGTGAGTGTCCGACGTTGCTCCCTGGCGTTATCGCTGCGGTGGTCATGGCGTGGCTGAGCGTGCGCGCGAGTTACTTCCTGGGCGTCGGCCTGATGGGATTTGAGAAATCCCCCGTATCCGCGGTGACGGTGGCCGTGATATTGGGCTTACTGGTGGGGAATTTCTTCCGGCTCCCGGCAGCGCTCAAACCGGGCTTGACCTTCTCGGTCAAGAAGCTCCTGCGCCTGGGCATCATCCTCTTGGGGATTCGCCTCAGCATCTTCGACGTGTTCCGCCTGGGGGCGCGGGGCGTCCCGGTGGTCTTGTTGACTATTACCAGCGCGCTCGTGGTGACGACGCTGCTGAATCGCTGGTTGAAGCTCCCCGCGCGTCTGGGGACGTTGATCGCTGTCGGGACATCGATCTGTGGCATATCGGCGATTGTAGCGACGACGCCAGCTATCGATGCTGAGGAGGAAGAGGTTGCCTACGCAGTTACGGTCATCACGACGTTTGGGATTGTGGCGACCCTGCTCTATCCCTACGCGGCGAATCTCTTATTTGCCGGGGATATGATCAAGGCCGGGTTGTTCCTGGGGACGGCAATTCACGACACCTCACAGGTGACCGGGGCGGGCCTGGTCTACGCCGATGTTTTCGACGCTGCGCAGGCTCTTGACGTGGCCACGATCACCAAACTGGTGCGCAATGTCTTTATGATGGCCGTGATCCCGTTGATGGCCTTTATCTACGCAAAGGATTCTTCTCAGCGGGGGACGGCTGCCCAGGAAAAGACGAACCTGAAGAAGCTGTTGCCCATGTTCATCGTGGGATTCTTGGCACTGGCCGTGGTCCGTTCGATTGGCGATGCTGGCTTGCAAAGCGGCGATCGGGCTTTTGGGCTGTGGGATGCCGCCGCGTGGCAAGGGCTGTACGGCGCGATTAAGCAGTGGGCCGTCAACTTCCTGGTCATTGCGTTGGCCGGGGTAGGAATGAGCACAGATGTCCGTGTCATCAAAGGGCTGGGTATCAAACCCTTTTTGGTAGGATTGGGGGCTGCCCTGGTGGTGGGGGGCGTGAGTATCGCCTCCATCACGATGCTGGGATGGTAGATGGATTTTAACTATGTCGTGTTGCGTATCCCGTTTCTCCCGACAGTGGTTTCGCTGATACGCTCCTCCGCCGATGCGCTGATACGCTGATACGCTGATACGCTAACATGCTAACTATTGGAGGCACAATGACCTTTGCATATCATGGGAAGTATTTACACGTTGACTTAGATACCGGCGAGGTGCAGGAGAAGAGCATCGATCCGGAAGATGCCCGCGCCTATTTCCTGGGCAGCGGTTACGCGGCCAAGCTCTACGCCGAGATCATGGATCCTGCCGTGGAGCCTTTCGACCCGCGCAACCCGGTCTATGTTTTCACCGGGCTTTTCACGGGGACGATGGCGCCCACCGGATGCCGCTCCACCTGGTGCGGGCGCAGCCCCCTCACGGGCATCTGGACCGAGGCCAACGTGGGCGGCCATATCGGGTCGGAACTTCGCGCCGCTGGCGTGGATGGTTTGGTGATCACGGGGCAGGCCGAGCAGCCGGTCTACCTCTACGTGCATGACGGTACCGCCGACATCTGCGAAGCCGGCGACATCTGGGGCATGGATACCTTCGACGCCTACGACGCGCTCCTGGAAGCGACCCACGAGCGGGCGCGGGCCGGCGTCATCGGGCCGGCGGGCGAGAACCTCGTGCCCTTTGCGGCGGTGATTCAGGGGGGACGCTCCCACAGCCGGGCCGCCGGGCGCGGCGGCATTGGCGCGCTGCTGGGCAGCAAGCACGTGAAGGCCATCGTGGCCCACGGTAAGCAGCGTCCTACCTACGCTGAAAAAGAGGCCCTCCGCGAGAAGGTCAAGGCCTACGTCAAGACTATCCGCGAAGGCTCCAAGGGGGCTTCGATGTACGGCACCGCCGGCGGGATGACGGGCACCGAGTTCTACGGTGATCTGCCCATCCACAACTGGTCTGGCGGCTCGTGGGAGGCGGGCGCCCACGCCATCTCCGGCCAGGTCATCCACGAGAAGTACTGGACCAAACACACCTTCTGCTACGCTTGCCCCATCGGCTGCGGGAAGTACATCGAGATCAAAGAAGGCCCTTACGCCGGGGTCAGCGGCGAGGGGCCTGAGTACGAGACGCTGGCCGGCTTCGGCGCGATGCTCGAAATCGATGACCTGGCCGCCGTCTGCCGCGCCAACGATCTCTGCAACCGCCTGGGTATGGATACCATCAGCGCCTCCGGCGTCATTGCCTTCGCCTTCGAGGCCTTCGAGCGCGGCCTCATCTCCGCCGAGGAGACCGAGGGCGTCGAGCTGGCGTGGGGCGAGCCGGCCGGGATGCTGAAGCTGTTGGAGCTTATCGCCGAGCGGCGCGGCGCCGGTGACTATCTCGCCGAAGGCGCGCGCGCCGCCGCCGAACATCTGGGCGGGGGATCTGACCGCTTCGCCGTCCACGTCAAGGGGTTGGAGATGGCCTACCACGATCCGCGCGCCTATTTTTCGATGGCCGCCAGCTATGCCACCGCCATCCGTGGCGCCTGTCACCTCGAAGGGCTTACCTACTGGGCGATGTACGGCATCGATCCGAGCAACTGGTACCCTGGCGAGTTCGACTATGAGCGCTTCGATATCGAGGGCGCGGGCCGCGACGCCAGGGCCTTCCAGGACTACCTGGGCCTCTACAATCCGCTGGGCCTGTGCAAGTTCATCGGTAAGATGGGCTTCAATTACGAGCAGATCGCTGAGCTTATCAACTTGGCCGTCGGCTGGGATATGACCGGCGACGAGGTCGAGTGGGTGGCCGAACGGCTCTTCAACCTCAAGCGCATCATCAACCATCGCCTGGGCATCACGCGCGAAGATGACGTGCTCCCGGAGCGCCTGCTCACCGAGCCACGGCCTTCGGGCTCGGCGGAAGGGAAGTTGCCCGATCTCGAACCGATGCTGGAAGAATACTACGCCGCGCGCGGTTGGCTACCGGAAGGGCGGCCCTCACCGGAGAAGGTGGCCGAGCTGGGGCTGGAAAGTTTTGTGAAGTAGGGAGTAGAGGAGCAAGGATAGGGGACATTCCCCATACTCCCTACTCCATACTCATTAATCTTGGTGTGCAAGCCGAGTAACTCAAAAATTCAATCATTATGAGGAGGTTTCAACTGATGAAAAAGATTTTCGTCGTCGAGAAGGAAGACAACGTCGGCGCCGCCGTCGGTAAGCTGATCCAAGCCGGTGAGAGGGTGACGACCGAGGGGCGCGTGACCGACCTCGACATCGAGGTCCACGCCGACATCCCCTACGGCCACAAAGTGGCCATTCGCCCCATCCCCGAAGGTGAGCAGGTGCTTAAGTACGGCTTGAGCATCGGCGCCGCCACCGAAGACATCGCCGTGGGCGACTACGTTCATATTCACAATGTTGAAAGTAACCGGGGGCGTGGCGACCTGCACGCCGCCGAGCAGGAGGAGGGGAGCGCATCATGACCGAATTTCTAGGCTACGTTCGTCCCGATGATTCTGTGGGAGTTCGCAATTACGTTCTGTTGTTATCCGGCACGCTCTACGCGAACAAGATTTGCGATTACGTCTCCGACATCGTGCCCAACACCGTCTCGCTCACGCACCCGCTGGTGCGCTGCCAGGTACGCCCCGATCTGCGGATGACGCGCCGCTTTCTTTCTAACACGGGGATGAACCCCAACGTGGCGGCGGTCGTGATCGTGGATCACTTTCGTGAGGAGGGGTGCACCGCTGGCGATATGGCGCACGACATCCAAGAGGCGACG
>JAAAOZ010000125.1 GCA_009908585.1 Chloroflexota bacterium | reverse complement strand
ACAGTCGGCTCTCCTATTACAGCAGCTACGAGGGCTACATGTACGTCTTGGTGGGACAGGGCAACCGAATGGATCCCAAAGATACCGACAACAGCGCCTATAAATTACGCTGTGATCTTGAGGCGCCCGGCGAGAGCACAACCAGCACGCCTACCACGCCGCCGCCCGACAAAGATCCAAAACCCACGTCGCGCCCGCCAACGGCAACACCGCCCAGTTCGCCCGTCGCCACGCCGACCCCGCCGCCCACAGAAACCCCAACCACAACCGACCTCACCTTCCGCCTGGTGACAACGCCCGCACCAACGACCCCCACACCTACACCCACAGGATTCCGCACCTTCCGCATCGTCCTTTACTATGACGAGAACCAAGACGAAGAACTCGGCGCCGGTGAAGGTGTCCCTGGCTTCTACGTCCGCGCCCTCTCCTCCGAGAGCGGCGAGGAGTTAGCGCAAGGCTATACGGATGAACAAGGACAGCTTTCCTTCACCGTACCCACCGTCGACACCGTGCGCGTCCGCGTCCCCCTACTAGGCCTCGACCGCATGGTTACCCCCGACACGCCGGAGGTCATCGTGCGCATCGCTCCCCAATCTTTGCCGAAGACCATACCTTAGCGACCCCTTGCGAAGGGCTGTAGCCACAGCGACGCGCAACCTCCGTAATTGGGAAATTCATCCCGAAGTCATTTTATCCACTTGCCGCTTTGCATATTTGATGCTTTGTTGCTTTGATATCGACATTATGAATGAATCAATCGAGAACAATAACATATCGCCAGACGCGCCATTCTCCGATCCAAAGCCGGAACCAACGCCCGACCCGGCGCCCCAACCCGCTACCCAAGAGGAAGCGACCACGCCCATCACGCCGTCGCCCTCCCCCCACAATCCACGCCCGCGCGCCCGACGGCCCTACCCGCCGACGTGGTCGATCCTGTTGATTATCTTAGGCGTGGTCATCATCATCGGCGTGGGCGCCGGCGCGCTGCTTTCGATGCAATCCGGGCGTCCAACCGGCGGCGCGGATTCGCTGGGCGTCAACAAGCTCTCCACCTTCGACTCGCCGCCCACGTTACCGCCCGATCTCTCCGTGGTTGAAGAGAACAACACCCCCATCATCACCGTTCATCCGGAGCGGATCAACATCACCGGGCGCGCCTTCAACCTCGTACCGGTCACCGAGGAGAAGGGCCGCTGGCCCATACCAGCGCGGGCCAACGACACAGCCGTATGGCTCTACGGCACCGTCGTCAACTACGTGATCGGTGTGCCCTACTCAGAGACCACCACATCCTTGCTGGGTGGTCTCACCGGCAGCGATCACATTACCCTTACATTGGATAATGGCGCCGCGCTCATCTTCGGCTCCCCGCAGGCGCAGCGCATCGCCACCGACGATACGGGGCCGATGGCGCAGCGACAACCGGGCTTGACCATCGTGGTCTTAGGCGGCGATCAAGCCACGCGCCTGATCGTCAAGGCGCGCTATCTGCCAGAAGAGAGCACGGAATCCGAGGGACAAAAGGTAGATGGTCTTAGCATCGAGGTACTCAAATCCGGCGTGGTGGAGGAGGCGGGGGACACCCGCCGCTTTGTGGTGGAATATGAGGTCAACAACGAGGGAAAGACGCCGGCCGATCCGACGTTCTTCGATCTGATGTTGGAGGATGGCGAGGGACAACGCTATCCGATCAACGCCTCGGTCACGACGCAGGGAGAACATGGCGTGCTCCAAGCGCCCATCGCCACGGGCGAGAGCGCGCAGGGCAGCGCCGGCTATCTGATCCCGCGCGACGTGGAACCGCCCATCACGTGGATCTTCCGGGCCGACCCGACCTCCACGGAGGCCGCGCGCTTCGTGCTTCCCTATCAATCACCCCCGCCGCGTCCACCGGAACCGCGCGTCGAATTGACCTCGGCGTTCGCCGATGGCACGCGCGACGTCATTGTCATCAACGGCGTGCTGCACAACGACGGCGCCTCCCCCCTGACCGTCACGCGCGAGGATATCTCGCTCACCTCCAGCCAAGGGGCCAGCTCGCTCCAGGCCTCCACGCCGCTGGCGCCCTGGACCGTCGAGGCGGGCGGCCAGATGAACTTCGAGGTGCAATTCTCACGCCCCACGGGCGTTGATAAAGTCCTCTTTGGTCTCGTGGGCTTCACCTTCGAGATCGAAGGCCTGCCCTAGACGTAACGCTGCCAGATCTAACGCGCTCGCTCCCGCAACATCACCACGACGCCAAAGCGCCCCGTCCGGCCGTCCTCGCCGCGATGGGAGTACCATTCCTCGGTGTGACCGAAGGTGCACAGCCCCGACCGCGCCACGCGCTCGATCCCGTTAGAGCGCAATTGCAGCGCCACCGCGCCGGGCAGGTCCAGATACCACTGCCCATCGCGACGCTCGGCGACCTGCGCCCCCGTCGGCAGCGATTGCGCAATCGCCGTCACCACCTCCGAGCCGACGGCGTAGTGCGCCGGCCCAATCGCCGGCCCGATCCCCGCCCAGAGATCCGCCGGGCGCGAGCCGAACTCAGCCGCCATCCTCTGCACCGTCGCGGGCGCCACGCCCGCCGCCGTCCCGCGCCATCCCGCGTGGGCCAATCCCGCCGCGTGCTGCACGGGATCGTAGAACAAGACCGGCGTGCAATCCGCGAAGCGCAACATCAACGCCAGGCCGGGCGTGTCCGTGATGAGCGCATCGGTCTCCGGGATCAGCGATCCGCCCTCCGCCGCGGTGACGCGCACGACGTGCTTGCCGTGCACCTGGTGCGGGCTGACAACCTGCTCGCGCGCAATGTCCAGCGCTGCAAAGACGCGGCGATGATTCTCCCGCACCGCCGCCGGATCATCCCCCAGGCCGCCGCCTAGATTTAGTGAGTCAAATGGTGGGGCGCTCACGCCGCCCAGGCGCGTCAGGATCGCGTGTTGCAACGCAAGACCTGGCCCGGTGAGCTCATACCAGGCCAGGCCATTTTTCTGGATGCGCTGCATGGGCTAGGATTTTTTGCTGAAGGCCTTGATCAACAAACCAACCCAGCCCATGATCCACGCCGTGAGCAGGATGCCGGCCAGCGCGACCTTCTGCTCATCGATGATCGCCTCGACCCCGGCGCCCTCTGGCCCCACCTCGATGTACGCCAACGGTCGGATCCTTGCGCCGGCGCCGCCGCCAGCGCCCTGCGCCTTCTCGCCCTCGCCCCCAGCCTCCAACGGCTCGGATTCTTTCCCCGACTCCATCTCGACTTCCATCTCGACGTTGGGCGCCTCGCCCATCCCCATCCCCCAACCGTAGGCGACCTCGGCTACGGGGATCAACGTCCGCTCGCCGACCTTTTCGGGCTTACCAAAGACCGCATTGACGCTCGCCTTATCCGTCACCGACTCGAACTTCTCAAACAATTCCTGCATCTTCTCCATCATTCACCCTCCTGTGACTATCTGCTGATTGATCTCTGCTGATGAACTACGCGCGCACGGCCAGAAGATCGGCCTCAGCCCAATGCGAAATTATCCCCTCAGCCAGCGAATCGCCAAGATCCCGACGAAACAGATGGCGGCGACGCCGGCGCCCACGGCGGCCATCACGCTTAGAATCTCCGTCGTCGCGTTGGGGATTTCGTGCCATTCGTTGCCCTCCGGGCCTTGCGCCACAAACGAGATGGGCCGCATGCGCGTGAAGAAAAATCCGCCATGCTCATCCGTCCATTCTCGCCGCGCGGTCAACACCGAGGGCAATAACTTTCGATCTCCGACTTCAATCGGCGAACCAGCCAAGACTTGAATACGTTGTTTGGGTAATGCCATAGATATCACCTCCCTGAATGTCTATGGTTTATTATAATCCCCGGAAGGAAGGGTGACAAATAGCGAAATATTCGGGCAAACGAAGCAGGACCAAGGGCTGGAGAGGCATGAGATTTCACACCAAGCAATTTAGCGCCGCATCAACCCCTAGCTTCGTTTGCCTTGAACTTGGCTAAGAACGCTCTGGCGCAACGAGAGCGATTTACCCAGTCGATCTGCTTCGTATTCCCTATTCTCACGCTTGTCATCAAACGAACTTGGAGTATCATTAACAAAAAGTTGAGGTGAAGATGCCACACACACGTAACATCTACCTAAAAGAGGTCTCCTTGGGGGAAGCGCAAACCCGCCTGCGAGAGGCGCTCGTCGCGGCCGCTCGCTGGGCGCCGCTTGCCAGTGAGGAGATCCCCATCGACGAGGCCTTGGATCGCGTCACCGCCGCGCCGATCTGGGCGCAGCTTTCCTCGCCGCACTATCATGCCTGCGCGATGGATGGCTACGCCGTCCGCGCGGGCGACACGTCCGGCGCCAGCGATGCTCAACCCGTGCGCCTGCGCCTTGGCGAGGATGCCGCGCCGGTCGATAC
>JAAAOZ010000300.1 GCA_009908585.1 Chloroflexota bacterium | reverse complement strand
TTCATCGCCGTGGGCGGGGATGGGACCGTCTCCGGCGTGGCCGGCGGGCTGGTCAACACCGGCAACCCGCTGGCGATTGTGCCGACCGGGACGGGCAACACATTGGCGCGGGAGCTGAGCGTCCCCTTGGATCTGGAGGGTGCGTTGGAGGTGATCACCGGCCCCCACGCGCAGCGGCGCATCGACGCGATCCGTGCCGAGGGGCGACACTTCGTGCTGAGCGTCAGTATGGGCATCAGCTCGCTGATGATGCGGGATACGGGCCGCGAGGAGAAGCAGAACCTGGGGCTGCTGGCCTACATCTGGACGGGGCTGCGGAAGCTGTTCGGCTTTCAGCCGGTGCGATTTCATCTGGAGGTTGACGGGAAAGCGCAAAAGCATCGCGCGGCGGAGGTCGTCGCGCTCAACAGCGGGGCGATTGGCATGCCTGCGCTTCAGTGGGCGCCGGATGTTCGGCTCGATGATGGGGAGATGAACGTCTGTGTGGTGCGCGGGCGCACGCTCTTGGATTATCTGATCGTCGCCTGGGATGTGGTGACGGGCCGCGAGGAACGCCGCGCGCCGCACATTCGCTGCGTGCCCGTCGCGCGCAGCGTCACGATGGAGGCCGACAAATCCTTGCCCGTCCAAGGCGACGGTGAGATCTTCGGGCAGAGCGCGGTGCATGTGGAGTTGGCGCCATCAGCGCTCATAATGATCGTGCCGGAATAAAACGTATTGCGTGTTGCGTAATGAGTCTGGTTTCGATGACTCACGATGATATGGTGTGGGTTTTTGCGTGAAGGGCTTTTTCGAACTAATGCCCATAAAAAGTAAACCGTATTCTGTAAATTCTACGCCCGACATCAAAGTGTTACGAAATACGCACTACGCAATACGAGCCGCAATACGAGCGTTAGCTTGGAAAATCCCCCCGAAACATCAATCACTCCGCCCTGAGAAACGCCGCATCCTCCTCTGGCAGCGATGGATTAATCCGCATGCCGGAGCCGATCTCGAATCCGGCCTGGGTGGTGAGGCGCGGCTGGATCTGGAGATACCAGTGGAGTTGCGGCTCGCCCGCCTTGTAGCGCGCGGCGGAGTTGATCACATAATTGTAATCGGGATCATTGAGCTTGCTTGAAAGCAACCCCATCGTCTCTTGCAGGACGTGGGCCAAATCGTCCTTATCCGCGTCCGTGATGGAGCCGAAATCCGCCTGATGTCTCTTTGGCATAATCCACAGCTCGAACGGCGCCTCCGCCGCGAAGGGCACGAACGCGACGAACGCCCCGTTCTCAATCACGATGCGCTTTTGTTGCTGTAGCTCGAAGGCCAAGATGTCGCAGTAGACGCAGCGCCCCCATTGATCGAAGTAGCGCTCCGCTTCCTCCTCGCGCCAGCGGACGTAGCGCGGGACGATGCCGGTGACGACGATCTGGGAGTGGGGGTGGATCAGCGAGGTGCCCGCGCGCTCTCCGTGGTTGCGAAAGATGATCGTCATCATGTTGTTGTGCGCGCGCATCAGATCGACGTAGCGCTGGTGATAGGTCTCGATGAGGACGCTCACGGCGGCGGGCGACATCTGCGCGATGTCGCGGTCGTGGCGCGGGCTTTCGATGACGACCTCGTGTTGCCCGTAGCCCGACATCGTCACGTAGAGGCCCGCCTCGGTGCGCGTGTTGTCGCCCGCCGAGACCAAGGCAGGGAACTTGTTGGGCACGACGCGCGTCTGCCACGGTTTGTCATCACCTGCTGGGGCGGGCTTCTCCAGAATAATCCCCGGCAGCTTCGCCTCGTTGCCGGGGCAGAAGGGGCAATCCGCCTTGTGCGCGGGCAGATCCGCGCGCTTCGACGGCTTCTTCCCCCAATCATTGGGCCGATCCTTCCGGCCGGGTGCGAAAATCACCCAGCGGCGGGCAGCGATGTTCTCTCGGATTTGGTTTTCCACGATGTTGGTCTCCTGTCCTGTTACCTTCCTGAACCAGCTTCCCGGAAGCCAGTTTACAGCTTCCGGGAAGGTTTGGACTCCCTGAGTAGCTTCAATTATAGCATCCCAGCCCAGTGATCGTAATGCCAGCCGGAGGTGCCGATGTGGATGGTCATAGTGCTCCTTGGAGGAAAACCTTGTGAGGTTTAACTGACAATCAAAACCGGCACTTCGATCTTGGCCAGGAGCGAGAGCACCGCCTCATCTGCCAGCAACGCGCGGTTGCCGGGCAGGATCAGGGCGCCGCGCTCCTCCATCTGGATGCGATGGGCGACCTTCGCGGCGGTGGATTTGCTCAACTGCCGATAGCGCACGATGAGCGGCAGGTCGCTCGTGATGTCTTGCGCTTTCGCTTGGAGGTTGTCGCACGCTTCCTTGTCCTCGGCGGCGATGAGTAGCGTCAGAAAACCGCTCTCCTCCTTCTCGACCAACTTCACGGCGACGTTGAGCGTCTTTTCCGCCAGCGGCGTCTCATCGTAGACGACGACCAGCGGGAAGCCCAGCGCCGCGCCGTTCTGGAGAATCATCGTCATGCCCGGCGTCTCCTCGATCAGCGCCCGAACCGTCGAGCCGAGGCGGGAGCCTTGCGGCTGCGCCAGCCCGCTCTTGCCCAAGATGACGAGGTCAACGTCCGAGGCGGCGGAGACCACCTCCGTGGGGACAGGCCCGCGCGCGACGCGGAACTCCCCCCGGATCTCGATGCGCTGCACGAACGTCGTGAAGCTCTGCTCCGCGCGATGCGCCTGCACGCGAATCTGGCGCTCGATGTCGGTGGCATCTAAGTGGCGTCGGCGCGCCGAGAAGACCCCGACCTCCTGCACGAAAGGCAATCCGGCCAGGCGGAGGAGGTTCATATCCTCGACAAAGAGGCCCAGCAGTTCGGCGTCGAATCGCCGGGCCAGATCGCCGGCGGTTTGCAGCGCCGCCAGGCTGTTCGGCGAGGCGTCCACCGCGACGAGAATGCGCCGAATCTTCGGTTCGCGTTTCTCGCGGTTCATGCTTCCCCCTCATCTTTCTCGGCCTCTTTTTCGTTTCCGTTGGATGTGCCGGCTTCGCTGAAGTCCCGGCGCTTCTCGGCCAACGCGATCAGCCGTTGCTCGACTAAGTAATTGACGCTGCCTTCGGGATAGCGCCCCTCTTCGTCTGGCTCGCCTGCCGGCATGCCGGTGAGCAGCGCGATGCCCTCATCCACCGTTTCCACGGCGTGGATGTGGAAATCGCCGGCCTCCACGGCCTCGACGACCTCTTCCCGCAGCATCAGGTGCTTGACGTTGGATTGGGGGATGAGCACGCCTTGCTCGCCCGTCAGGCCGCGCGCCTGGCAAATATCAAAGTACCCCTCGATCTTCTCGTTGACGCCGCCGATGGCCTGGACTTGGCCGTGTTGGTTGACGGAGCCGGTGACGGCGAAGGATTGCTTGATCGGCGCCTCGGCGATGGCGGAGAGGAGCGCGTACAGCTCGGCGGAGGAGGCGCTGTCGCCCTCGACGCCGCCGTAGGATTGCTCGAAGACGAGGCTGGCGGAGAGCGAAAGCGGCGTATCTTGCGCGTAGCGCGCGCCCAAGAAGCCGGAGAGGATGAGCACGCCCTTGGAGTGGATGGGGCCGCCCAGGTCGACCTCGCGCTCGATGTCGACGACCTCGCCCTTGCCAAGCCGGACGCGGGCCGTGATGCGCGAGGGCTTGCCGAAAGCGAAGTTGCCCATTTGCAGCACCGCCAGGCCGTTGACCTGCGCCACCTTCTCGCCCTCAGTGTCGATCAGGAGCGTATCGCGCAGGATGGCCTCGTGCATCCGGTCGCGCACGCGATCCGCGCGATAGATCTGCTGATCGATGGCCTCCTGCACATCCTCGGCGGTGATGACGTCGCGCTCGTGTTCCTTGGCCCAGAAGTTGGCCTCGCGCAGGAGATCGTTGAGATCGCGGGTGTGGGTGGTGAGCTTCTCCGAGTCGCCGACGATGCGCGCGCTGCGCTCGATCACGCGGGCGACCGCGCCCCGGTCGAGCGGCAGCAGATCCTCACGCTGGGCCAGCGAGCCGATCAGGCGGGCGTAAATCTGCTGTTGCTCCTCGTCGCGATCCATCATATCCTCGAAGTCGGCCTGCACTTTGAAGAGATCGGCGAATTCAGGATCGAGTTGCCAGAGCAAGTAGTAGAGCAGGCGCTCGCCGTACAGCGCGATCTTGACATCCAAGGGGATGGATTCGGGTTCCAGTGAGATGGTGCTGATCAGACTGAGCATCTGTCCGAGCGATTCGATGCGGATCTCCTTCGATTGTAGCGCGCGTTTCAGGCCCTCCCAGGCGTAAGGTTGCGTGAGGACTTTGCGCGCATCCAAGATCAGATAGCCGCCGTTGGCGCGATGGAGCGCGCCGGACTTGATCAGCCGGAAATCGGTCATCAGGGCGCCCATCTGCGCGCGATGCTCC
>JAAAOZ010000423.1 GCA_009908585.1 Chloroflexota bacterium | reverse complement strand
ACGATCCGCTACCATATCTATCGCATCCGCAAGAAGATTCGGGAGGCGACGGGCCAGGAGGATATTATCGAGACCGTGCGGGGCATCGGTTACGCGGTACGGTAGCGGGTTCTAAACATTTGACCCTAAAAACCAACATAAATCATGTACATTGAGGCGACCCGATTGGGTGGCCTTTTCTGACTTTGCCATGCCGATAACCTCTCGAATCCCGCATGTACCAATGCACGAAAAAGACATCCACGGCGATGGTGGCGGTGCTGAGGAAAATCACGAGGCAGGTTGTCGCTGGACTGAAGTTATTCACGGTGACGGTCTCCATATTAGGATGGGCTCCACTGAAAAAAGCTAAAGGGGCTCGCAAAGCCGCCAGGGCGCTAAGAAAAAATGGTAGTGATTAAACTTGACTGATGGTTTCACAATACAGCCTCTCCACCACCCCCAACCCCCCATGATAGTAATCTTATACGCTTCCAAGTTAAACGCATTGGATTGGGAGCAGAGAGGAGGGTAATTGCGCTCTTTGAACGATATGGTAAACTCAAAGCATCGCTGAAGACTGCTAAGGCTTATAAGTTTTCCATCCAGGATAGAGGAGAACTATCATAAATGGTGAGATCAGAGATCGAAAGAGTCGTTTTTCAACCTCATACCTCCAAAAACCTGCAGAGGGGAATCAACATAATCGTGAACGCTGTCCTTCCCACATTGGGGCCAAGGCCGCGCGCTGTCGCCATTGATCGTACGCTCAGAGATAAGATGCCGGAGATTCTGGACACGGGCGGTACGATCGCCCGGCGCATCGTTCAGATATCCGACCGAGAAGCTGATGCGGGTGCTATGTTTGTCCGTCAGATGCTCTGGGAGCTGCAAGAGGACGTAGGCGACGGGACAGCGACTGCGGCTGTGTTGTTCCGGTCGATCTACAATGCTGGCCTGCGGTATGTCACCGCCGGGGGCAATGCGATGATCCTGCGGCGTCATCTTGAAGCCGGTCTGGGAGTCATCCTCGACACGTTGGATGATATGGCGGTGTTGGTGGAGGGCGATGCGGAGTTTGCCCAAATTGCCCAGTCGATCTGCTACGACCGACCACTGGCTCAGATGCTGGGCGAGATTTTCGACATCATTGGTGAGTATGGCCGCCTGGAGGTTCGAAAAGGTCGCGGCAGAGGCCTGCAAAGGCAATACGTTGAAGGCATGTACTGGGAACAGGGCGTCCTCTCCCGAAATATGCTCTTCAATGATAACGGTTCACGCACAGACATGGAGAAGACCGCCATATTAATCAGTGACTTCAACGTTGGGGATCCGCGACCGCTCGTCCCCATCGTTGCGTGGGTGATGGAAAATGACCCTTCTTCGCTGTTGATCATTGCGAAGGATCTTCCACCGACAGCCCGGGCGCTGTTGCTGAGGGCTAGTGAAGCGTCGGAGGACTTCACTGCCATTGCCGTGAAGACCCCAGGCAAGCTCAGGCAATCTCAAGTGGCAGCCTTGGAGGATCTGGCTGTTCTGACCGGGGGGCGCGCTTTCACTGAGGCGGCAGGATACAAATTGAGTAGCGTGAAACCCGAGGATCTGGGTCGTGCGCGGAGGACCTGGGCCAATCGTTCTAACTTCGGGATTATCGGCGGTCAGGGCGACCCACGTGCACTGCGGGAACACATTCGGGGGTTGCGTGAGGCTTTTGAGCGTGGCGGGGACACGAGTGATCGACGTAAGCTTCGCCAGCGCATCGGCAAGCTGATGGGAGGGTCGGCGACCCTGTTTGTAGGCGGCCTCACCGAGCTGGAGGTTGAACTACGTAAGGCGTTGGCAGAGAGAACCGCCGACGCGATGCGAGCTGCCATTCGAGGCGGCGTCTTGCCGGGCGGTGGCGTAGCATTTTTGGCCTGTCAATCGCCGTTGCAGGAGAGATGGGAGCAAAGCACGGGGTCGGATGAGCGTGCTGCCTATCGCATATTACGTGACGCTGTGGAGACTCCCATCAGGATCATTATCAGTAACGCCGGGTACGACGCCAGTGAGGTTATGGCCCAGATCAGGATGGCGGGTACGCATAAGGGGTTCGATGCCAGGACCGGAGAGATCGTCAACGTGTTGGAAGCCGGCATCCGGGACGTGGCTAACGTCCAGAAAAGTGCTATAACAAGCGCGGTCAGAAGCGCTGCCCTCGCCCTCACCGTGGACGTTCTGATCCACCGCAAGAACCCTGAAAAAACCATAAGACCCTAGCTGACCGGGAGCATACAATGATAGAGAACGTGCAAGACGTGAGTTTGAGTCAGGACATTGTCTACGGCATTGCTGCCTCGCCTACCTTTGCAGAGGATGGTATCTGTTTTGCAGCCCAGCGTTCAGGGCTCTATCGCTCTGACGACGGTGGCGAAACGTGGCGCTTTGCTTTCGAATCTTTGGACCTTGAGAACACGCTCCCTGCAACCTCCGTCCAGGTTTCACCCGGTTTTTCGTCTGATAAGAGCGTGTTCGTTGGCGTGCCTGGAGGAATTTTGCGCTCGGTTGATGGTGGAGATACTTGGCGCGTCGTCGTCCTTCGCTCGCCGCCCCCATCTGTTTCGACCCTGGCCATATCGCCGGACTTCATTCATGATGGAGTCTTGTTGGCAGGCGCCATGGAGGATGGAGTCTTTCGATCGGGCGACAGGGGCAAGAGCTGGGCTGCATGGAACTTCCGTTTGTTGGATCTCTCGGTGCTCTGCATAGCGATCTCAGCGGATTTCGCCAATGATGAGACGCTCTTCATCGGTACTGAGAGCGGAATCTTCCGCAGCCGAAACGGCGGTCGCGCTTGGGAGGAAGGGGGCTTCTCCACCGAACTTGCGCCAGTGCTCAGCCTTGCTTTGTCCCCTAATTACGCGCGGGATGAGACGCTATTTGCCGGCACAGAGACCCACGGACTCCTTCGCTCGAAGGATAGAGGACAAACGTGGGAGCGACTAGGAGAAGATACGATTGCTGGAGAAGCGGTAAACGGTATTCTCCTTTCCCCAGAGTATCCCGACACCCCGTACCTCTTGGCAGCAGTCGGCGCATCGCTATTTGTCTCAAGAGATGAGGGACAGACGTGGCGTCCCTGGAAGGAAAGATGGGCGCCAAGCCATGGTGTGACCTTTGTCTTGGCGCCACAGGGTCTGGAGGATGACGACCCGCTACTCGTGGGTCTGGTGGGCGGCGAAGTACTGCGATTCTGAATGAACCGAGGGCAGTTCAAACAGGGGCGACTGCGACAACGCGATGTGGAAGAGATGCGCGAACCTTTGTGTGGCCGCGAGGCCTGACTGGCCTTCCGTAACAAAGCAACATCTTCCAGGGAACTGGGGGAATGCGTGAGCCAGATTCCCCGGCAAGCCGACTTTGTCAAACGCACTCCCCGTGAATAGCGTCAAGCCCGTTTCCGCAGAGGGTATCAATGATGTCACCCATTAGGCCGTTCCAAGAAAATAAATCTCCCAAAAACGAGTAGTTTTCTGAGGAAAAAGCATCAGGTTTGGAAGGTTTTAATTTCTCGAACTACCTTAGCCAATCTCAACACACCCTCACATACACGCATCAGGAGGCGGCGCGCGATGCATGAGCAGAATCAGATCAAGGTTGGGCGCCCGACCATAGGGTTCCTGGCGGATGGTCTATTTACGAGTCTGCCGGATCTCATGTGGTCCGGTGTGGCCGAAGTAGCTGAGGAGCTGGACGCCAACGCCATCTGCTTTCCCGGTGGCGTGCTACGCGATCCGCACAGACCCCAAGATCAAGCGGCCAATGTGCTCTACGATCTGGTGGCTGAGGCACGTTTGGATGGTCTGATCATCTGGGGATACGTATGCAGCCGCGTTGGCGCGGACGAACTGCGAATCTTCTATGATCGCTACCGCTTCCTACCGCTGGTCAGCGTGGCAGAGCGGGTCGAGGGTGTCCCTAGCGTGCTGGTCGACAACTACGGCGGTATGCGCGCGAGCGTGGCCCATCTGGTCGACGTGCACGGTTGCTCCCGCATCGCCTTTATCAAAGGGAATGAGGGTTTTGAGGAGCACGAAAATCGCTTCCGTGCCTACCGGGATGTCCTAGCGGAGCGGGGTCTGCGATTTGATGAGTCGCTCGTCGTCACCGATGCTCAGCGCGAGGCGTTTTGCCGCCGGGAAGGCATCGTGATACAAGATGTGCCGTATGGTCTTCCACCAACACGCCTACTGCTCGATGACCGCGGGGTGACGTTTGACGGGCTGGCAGTATGCGAGGACGACAGCGCGATCGGTGCTCTGGCGGTGCTGCAGGCCCGAGGGTTGCGCGTGCCAGGCGATGTGGCCATGGTCAGTTTCGACGATACGCGGATAGGCCACTGTACCACACCTCCACTGACGACGGTACACAATCCCGTCTACGAGCTGGGACGACGAGCGGCGGAGGTGCT
>JAAAOZ010000466.1 GCA_009908585.1 Chloroflexota bacterium | reverse complement strand
GCGCGCTCCGCATCGAACTGACGGGCCTGCGAGCGATAGACACCCAGCGGCGCCGTCGAGCGTAACATCAAAAAGAGGCCCACCGCCACCCCTGCCAAGGCGACCAGGAGGTAGCGATTGAAGAAGCGCGTGAGGTTGATGCGACTCTTCATCAGCAGATGCCGTAGGCCTTCGGCCCAGAGGTTGCACGCCACAATGGAGATGAAGAACGCGCCGCCAGGATAGAGCGCCATCCACGGGTAGCTGCGCCACCACTGGCGGATGCTGGCCAGCAGCGCGCCCCATTCCGGCACATCCGAGAAGTGCTCGATGACCTCGCCGATCATCTCGACCTTGAATCCGCCGCCCAAGAAGACATTGAGGTAGCCCAACTCCGCCAGCAACATCAGGACGCCGCCCATCTCCATCGCGGAGAGCACCAAAAGCGAGGGCAGCAGGTTGGGGATGATGTGGCGCATCAGCATTTGATAGGCATGGGCGCCGGTGGCGCGCGCGGCCTCGATGTACAACTGGGGCTTGATGGCGATGACCTGTCCGCGCACAAACTGCGCGACCTCGCCCCAGCCGACGATGCAGAGCGCGACCACGAAGACCCACATCCCCTGCTGGATGCCCAGCGCCTGGATGAGGAGCATCGCGAAGATGGTCACCGGGAAGGCGGCCCACACGTCGATGGCGCCGCCGATCACCTGATCCACGCGGCTATCGTGCCACCAGCCGGCGATCATCCCCAAAAGCGTGCCCAAAATCACGCGGGCCACCATCCCAAAGAAGGCCAGCGAGAGCGTTTGCCGAGCGCCGGCCAGCACCAGCGCGCGCATGTCGCGCCCGATGTAATCGGTGCCCCAGGGGAAGGTGGCGGAGGGTGGGTAGGGCGGCGCGCCGATCTCGCCCTCGACCATCATCACGCCGTGGATCTCGTAGGGATTGGCCGAGGTCATCCGCTCGCCGCCGATGGCTATCACCACCAAGCCTAAGATCAGCAACGTGCCTACAATGAGGGCCGGGTTGCGCAGAATGCTGCCCAACAGCCAGCGGGCTTGGCTCGGCCGGTCGGCCTCGTCGTAGGCGGCGTGATTGCCGACATCCTTGGGGGAGGGCAGGGGCCGCAGCTTCGACTCGCTCTCGCGCTGGCCGGGCAGCTTGTGGCGCAGATCCTCCCAGATGGAAGCGACCGTGCTGCGCATCCGCGCGATCACCGTGCCCAGGCTCATCTCCTCCCGGCGCTGCGAGGAGGTCGCGCCGTTGCGCAGTTGCGGATCGATCAGGGGGTAGAGGAAGGCCAGGCCGGAGTTGATCAGCAGGAAGAAGAGGCCCAGGGAGACCGTCAGGTCGGTCACGAGCGGGACTTTGCCCAGTTCGATGGCCTCCAGCAGCATCAGCCCGACGCCGGGCCAATCGAAGAAGAGTTCGACGACGGGCAAACTTGCCAGAGAGAAGCGCAGCGAGGCGCCCATTGTCGTCAGGATGGGGATGAGCGCGTTGCGCATCGCGTGGCGGAGATAGACGACGCGCTCTTTGAGACCCTTCGCGCGCGCGGTGCGGATGTAATCCTTTTCCAGCACCTCCGAGAGCGTGACGTAAGTCACCTGCGTGATCTGGGCGAGCGGGCGCGCGGCCAGCACGAGCGCGGGCATGATCAGGTGCGCGTCCCACCCGAAGCCGGCCGAGGGCAGCGCCGTCACATCCAAGCGGCGATGCATCTGGATGTTGATCACCCAGAGGAGCATCGCCAGCAGAAAGCTGGGCGTGGAGACGCCCAAAATCGAAAAGAAGAGCATCAGCGTGGCGCCCACTTTATGCTTGGTGAGCGCCAGCACCGTGCCCAAGAGGATGCCCAACAGCGCCGCGCCGGTCAGTGCGACCAAGAGCAGGCCGGCGCTGTGCCGGAAGGTCGTGGCGACCAACTCGAAGGCCGGGAAGACGTAACGGTGCCAGTGATACGTGGTCGGGTGATCGAAGATATACTCCCCGGTGCGGATCAGCGCCTCGCCGGCCACGCTGAGCGGCTCGGCGGGGCGGCCCTCGCGTCCGCGCTCGGCCATACTCAGGCCGAAGAGCGTCAAATAGGCGATGATCAGAAGCGTGAGGAGGCCATAAAGCAGTCGTTTTAACAGGGTGGGCATAGGAGTTCCTTTCGTTTTGAGGTGGACATCATCAAATCAAGAAATGGAGGCCTAGGAGCCGGACGACACGGCGCTGGCGTCCGCGCCATCCGGCTCTGAGGTTACTTCTCGCTCTCGCGGAAATCTCCGACGGCGCCCCGCTCCAGGATGTAAAGCTCGGTGACATCCTCTTCGCCGGGGGCCGGATGGACAATCATCTGATAACAGGATAAATTGCTGGTGAGCATAATACAATCTTCGGCGACCCACGCTTTGGTGAAGCGACGCCCTTTGCGCCATTCAAAGGTGATCGAGTCGTGGAAGCGCCATGCGTAAGTCTCGTAGTATGACTTAACGTCCTCGATGCTGTCCTCGGTGCGGTAGAACCACTCGTAGCAATAGACGCCTGGTTGATGCATTTGGCAGACCTGGCCATCGCGAAAGTCATTCAGTTCGGCGTTAGGGTAGCGCGGCGGTTTCATCCACCATTCGCCCGCGTAACTCTGGGGAACGCCCAGCAAAAACGAGACAAAGAAACATATCCCAAACGCGACCAGTGCGATGGTGATAATCTGCTTGACCCGTGCGCGACGGCGGCGCTTCTTCAGTGTTTCCTCATCGGGCTTTTCGTGAAGTTTTAATTCTGGCATACTTTTATAAATCTCCTGCAATAATGTTAATTTGGATAAAGGTTACTATCACAGAGTATTCGCCACTGCGTCGCGCCGATGGTTGAAACCCTCGGCTGATATCCAAAGTGCGAAGTTGGCACGAGCCAACCAGAAACGCACTGGGGTTGCTTTTTCGAGCGGTTTTTCAACCCGTTTTTAACGGGTTTTGTGTACCAGCAGGCAGGTCAAGTGGCGAAAACTGTAAGACACTAACGATAACGAACAACAGTAATGGTTTGGAAGCTAGCCATGTATGTATACTCTCGTTGAGGGGATCGGGTTCAAATAATTCTGGGGGATGGACTATCTTTTTCTGATAACGAAACGTACTCGTATTTTACCATGCCGGTTCTTCAGGAATTCGCCGGGTGCAATTGCCAAGCGCTATTAGCGCCCCTCACCCGCAACCCAGTAACGACGCGAAAAAGGTCTGTGATCCCCACAAACACGCGATTCCTGGCTGTTTTTAGGTCTACTGAGAGGGATGCCCGGCAAAATCCGAAAGACCCACCATGCCTTTATCAGAAGTTGGTTTTTGGTTACTAAGATGGTTCCATGGCCCAGATTGATTTCCCGTTGCGTCGGCTCTCTTATCGTAGTACAATCTTTGTAAAGGAAGACCCGATGAAGTAGTGAGGAGATGGCGATGAAGTTTCAAGGGTGCTATTGGATCGGTGCGCTGGTGATGCTCTTCGCCCTCGCGGCATGCGGCGGGGATGATGGTGATGTAGGTGAAGTCGGCAATGGCGAGAATGAAACGAAAGGAGATGCGACGATGGCCTTAGAATTGACCAGTTCAGCGTTTGATCATGAGGGGATGATCCCGGCGAAGTATTCGTGTGATGGGCAGGATATTTCCCCGCCCTTGATATGGGAGAATGTGCCGGAGGGCACGGAGAGCTTCGTCCTGATCTGCGATGATCCCGATGCGCCGGTGGGAACGTGGGTGCATTGGGTGCTCTTCGACCTCCCGGCGGAGACGCGATCGCTGCCGGAGGCCGTTGCTGCCGAGCCGCAGCCGCCGGTGGGCGGGCGGCACGGCAAGAATAGCTGGGGGCGATTGGATTACGGCGGCCCCTGTCCGCCGAGCGGCGCCCACCGCTACATCTTCAAACTCTACGCTATAGATACGACGCTCAATCTCAGCGCGGGCGCGAAGAAGCAGAAGGTGCTCGACGCGATGGACGGTCACATCCTGGATCAGACGACTCTGATGGGGAAGTATCAGAGGTAGTCGTGTAGTCAGGTAGTCGGGTAGTTAGGTAGTCAGGTAGTCGGGTAGTCGAAGCGACTAAGAGACCATCTGACTAATAGACTACCTGCCTAAGAGACCATCTGACTACCTCACGAGGTAGCTATGAACATACCCTATACATCGGAGCCATCCGGTTCTTACTGGCTGAATCGGCTCCTGCATTATCGCCCGTCCTTGCTGGACTACGCGGAGGACTTGTTCCAAGCGGTCACCGCGCATATTCCTCGGACGCTCGCCCGTTCGATTTTAGGCGCGCCGACAACGGACCCCATTGGCCTCTCGCTGGAAGGCACGCTGATGTTCGCCGACATCGACGGCTTCACGCCGTTGGCCGAGCGCTTCGCCCAGGCGGCCTCGGAGGAGGGGGCGGAGGAACTGACCGAGCTGGTCAATCGCTTCCTGGAAATC
>JAAAOZ010000353.1 GCA_009908585.1 Chloroflexota bacterium | reverse complement strand
TACCGGCGCCCGTCCAGCCCCTTCAGCGTGCGTTGCAGTCCGCGCTCGGTGTAGACGTACTCCCGCTGCCGGCCCGCCTTGACTAGGTAGAGCGGCGGCTGGGCGATGTAGAGGTGCCCGCCGTCGATGAGGCCCTGCATATAGCGGAAGAAGAAGGTCAGCTCCAACGTCGTGATGTGCGCGCCGTCCACGTCAGCGTCGTTCATGATGATGACGCGGTTGTAGCGCAGATTCTCCAAATCGAATTGGCGTCCTACGCCGCAGCCCAGGGCCGAGATCATCGCCTTGATCTCTTTGTTGTTCAGGATGCGATTTATGCTGGCGCGCTCCGTGTTGAGGATCTTGCCGCGCAGCGGCAGGATCGCCTGGAAGTGCCGGTCGCGGCCCTGCTTAGCGGAACCGCCAGCCGAGTCGCCCTCGACGATGAAGATCTCGGAGTTGCTGGCGTCGCGACTGGAGCAATCGGCCAGCTTGCCGGGAAGCGTCATGCTCTCCAGCGCGCTCTTGCGAATGACCAGATCGCGCGCCTTGCGGGCGGCCGCGCGCGCCTTCAGCGCCGTCAAGCCCTTGTTGACGATCCGGCGAGCGGCCCGCGAGTTGGCCTCGCAGAACTCGCCAATCGCGTCGGAGACGGCGGATTCGACCACCGACTTGACCTCTGGGTTCATCAGCTTGACCTTCGTCTGGCTTTCGAACTGCGGTTCGGGGATCTTGACGCTGACCACGGCGGTCAGCCCTTCGCGGACGTCGTCGCCGCTGAGATTCGGGTCCTTGTCCTTCAGCGCGCCTAATTTGCGCCCCATATCATTGATCGTGCGGGTCAACGCGGAGCGGAAACCGGTCAGATGAGCGCCGCCATCCACGGTGTTGATGGTGTTGGCGAACGCCAACATCGTCTCGTTGAAGCTGTCCGTGTATTGCATCGCCACCTCGACGATGACGTCGTCCTCCTCGCGCTCCACGTAGATCGGATCGTGCAGCGGCGAACGGTTGCGGTTGATGTAGCGCACGAAGGAGAGGATGCCGCCTTCGAAGTAGAAGCTCATCCGACGCGGGAAATCCTCTGGCCGTCGGTCGATGAGATCGACGGTGACATCGCGCGTGATGAAGGCCATCTCACGGAAACGCTGCGCCAGCGTGTCGAAGCTGAAATCTATCTCTTCGGTATCGCCAAAAATAGTCGTATCATAATGGAAGGCGACGGTCGTTCCCGTATCGCCCTTCTTGACCTTGCCGATCTCCTCGACGCCGGTGACGGGGATGCCGCGCTCGTAGCGCTGGCGGTACTTCTTCCCATCGACCTTGACGGTGACCTCCATCCACTCGGAGAGCGCGTTGACGGCGGAGACGCCGACGCCGTGGAGGCCGCCGGAGACCTTGTAGCCGCCGCCATCGAACTTCCCGCCGGCGTGCAGCGTCGTCAAGACTAACTGGAGCGCCGAGATGCCTTTCTCTGGGTGAATGCCCACGGGGATACCGCGTCCGTTATCGATGACGGTGACGGTGCGATCTGGATCGATAATCACCCGGATGTGATCGCACGCCCCGGCCAGCGCTTCGTCGATGGAGTTATCCACCACCTCGTAGATCAGGTGGTGCAACGCTCGCGTATCCGTTCCGCCGACATACATCCCCGGTCGGCGCCGGACGGCCTCCAATCCCTCTAAGACCTGAATCGTTGAGGCATCGTATTTCAACGTCTGTTGTTTTTTTCGTTCTGCCATACTTTCCCCTCTTTAACAAAACGTCCCGTGCGAGATGTGACCTCTGGATAAAAATCGCAGTGCTCGCATAAGTGAACTTTCTGATCGCGCTTAGGTAGTTCCAGAAATTAAAACCTCCCAAACCTGATGCTTTTCTCTCGCCCCCCCGTTTTTGGGAGACTTATTTTCCTGGAACGGCCTTAGGGCTAAGGAGGAAATAACTTTCCCATTTAGAGAGCTACATGTAGCCGTAAAAACGGGTAAGTTATTTACGGCTCGCTTCTTAGCTTATACTTCCGTGCCCGATTGCGCGCCGATTTCTTTAATTTCCTGTTGCCGCTTCCGGTAAAGGTTCTGAATCATCTTCAAGAGACCCAAGCGTTCGTGATAGAAGATGAAGAGTGTCGAAGTGAGGGTGGCGCTGATGAAAGCGTGCCCGATAATCCCCACGGCCATCGTCCAGGAGGATGGCTCCGGCAGCCGCCACACGACGTTCAGCCCATCCGATACGACTAGGATCAGCAAGATCAGGCCGACGACGCTCAGGATATTGCCCTGTGTCAGTAGGATGCTCTCACGGATCGCTTGCAGGGCCGGGCGGCGCAATTGGACGAGGCCCGGCACGACGAAGAGCAGGTGGAAGAGGAAGAAGAAGGCGAAGGAGATGAGTGTCATCAATAAGACTTGCGCGATATACCCGCTGATCAAGCCGGCCAGCGCGACAAGGAAGCCCGCGATGCCACTCATAGGGATGAGGAGCAGGATCAGGCTCAGCACAAATCCTAAAATCCGCTGCCATACGGCGATCCATCCATCCGGCCCGTTGACCGGGTACGCCAGGTCATCAATGACGGCGATGCCGACCGCGCGCATATAGATCGCGTTCAGCCCCAGGCCGAGCGCGGCTAACCCTATGCTCCATCCCAGTGCCGCCAGGGCGGAGGAGACGACGATCTCCGGGCGCGCGTGGGGCAAGGGCCAGGAGGCGCCGCCCTTTTCTATCAACAGCGTTGGGCTGCTCATTAGGGAGGGTACCCCGATCACCGGCCCCGGTCGCAGCGCTACGAAGAGATTGAACTGCTTCATCATCTGATCCAGCCACAATCTGACCCATTGGATTTGACTGACCTCGATCCCCGTTCCTTCGGCGGTCAATGCTGTGGTCAACAGCTTGTCCGTGCGAACTAACACCGGTTCGATGGAGAGGCGCGGTCCTAACCAGAGGAACAGGTCTAACAACAGGGGAACAGCGACCAGCATAGGATGGTGTGCAACCACCTCGAAGCCTGCTGTGAGGCAGGCTAAGACGCTCTTTGGCTCTTGAGGTTCTTCTTGCACAGCGTTATTTCTTCTTTCCACACCCTTTATTTTACCATATTTAGGCTAAAAGACGAATGGAATGGAAGATAATTTTCTTTCTAAAGGGCGACTTGGCGAATGAGCGGATCAGCGAATCTGCGAATGAGCGAATCTGCGAATCAACTACCAGGATGACACGGCCCCAATCGAATATCGACTTTAGACTTTCGACTCGCAACTTTTAACTTTCAACTCGTAACTCACTCCTCCGCCGGCGCCGGGGCGCTGATGCGCAGAGTGATGCCTGGATGGCCGGGCCAACCGCTCAGGTCGGGGACGGCGTCATCGAACCAGAGTTGGTAGAGTTCTGGATAGGCGCCGTTGGCATAGAGCGTCATCAGCGTCAGATTGACGAGGTCGCGATAGTCGGAATCGCCCTGGGGCAGCATCAGCGCGACGGGTCGATAGGTGGTGCGGCGGTCGGTGATGAAGTAGCCCACCTGGCGATAGAGGATCTCCAGCGCGGGCCGACGATGGGAGAGCAGCGCCGCCACCTGACGTTGATTCAGGCCCTCGAGCGCGGCGGCGAAATCGGGGTAGGTGTTGGAGCTGACGCCCACGCCGGCGGATTGTGAGATCTGCGGTAGCGCCAGCGCGCCGGGACTGCCCTCGACGACGCCCAACGGCTGACCGCTCAGCTCCTCCGGTGACTTGATCGGCGCCGCGGCCAGCGAGAAGAGACTGACCCCATCATCTAAGACGGTGACTGAGAAATCGACACTCAGTTCCGCCTCGCGCGTGTGAACCCAGTTGCCCACCAGCATATCCAACTCGCCCTGCGTCAACTGCTGGACGGCATCCGCCTGGGTGACGGGGATAAAGTTTGCGGCCTGGCGACTGCCCAGCCACAACTCGGCCATGCGCTCCACCAGCCGCACCTCGAAGCCGGTGGGCACGCCGTCGGCGCGGTCGGCGCTGTAGGGCCAACGCTCCACGAAGTAGCCCACAGAGAGCGAGCCGCGATTGCGGATGCGCCCGATCACGTCCAGCGTCGAGCGCTGGGGCGGTGAGGCCGCTAAGGCTGGCGTCGTGGCCTCGCCCGGCCACTGCTCCGGCGTCGGCGGCGAGGTCGTGGGCAGCCAGCGGGCGTAGAGCGCGTCCCGCGTGCCATCGGCGGCCATATCCCGGAATGTCAGTTCCACTAGATTACGGAAGAAGGGGTCGTCGTGGCGATAGGCCATCGCGACCGGCATCCAGGTGTGCTGTCCCACGATGGTCGAGCCGTTGACCATGCGGCGCGCCCGCTCCAGGCGATGGTAGAGATCGGCGTAGGCATCGATCTCGCGCGTGCGCAGCGCCTCGACGACATCGAAGAAGCTCTCGTAGGTCACGTAGGTGGGCGAGATGTTCTCGTGGGCCTGCAAGGCGGTTTGGCCATCCG
>JAAAOZ010000280.1 GCA_009908585.1 Chloroflexota bacterium | reverse complement strand
GCTACGAGCGCGATCAGGAGAACTACTTTGATCTGCTGGACGATGTACGCATCGCCAACCCCGATGTGCTCTATCTGCCGGGCTACTACAACACGATGAACCAGATTGCCGTCCAGGCGAAGAACTACGGCATCAACGCGGTGTTCATCGGGAGCGACGGGTGGCATTCGCCGGAGCTGGCGATGGATCGCTTGGGCGGCGCCTACTTCACCACGCATTACGTCCCCACCGAGCCGAGCGCCACGATCCAACAGTGGACCACGCGCTACGAAGCCAGCTACATCGTCCCGCCGGATGCGCTGGCGACGCTGGGCTACGAGGGCATCACGGGCCGCATCACCTTTGATGAGCAACACAACCCCATCAAGGCCGTGCCCATCGTCCAAATCCGCGATGGCGAAATCGCCTACGTCCAGCGCGTCACGCCGGAGTAAGTGCTCAAATACCTCACTCGACGCATTGCCAATGCATTTATTTGACACCGCACCGCCGTAAGGGCATAATACAGATAAGGGCGTAATAAACCACCCAAATACGGGCAGTTTTCTAAGAAAAAAAGCACCAGGTGATGAATCAATTGGACACCGAACAGATATTGAATGTGCTCAAACGGGCAGTGCGTGAAGAACAACTGGTGATGTCCCTTCATGCCACCGAAGAAGCATTAGCCGAACACATCACCCGTCCTGAAATTGAGGTCGCATTGCTGAACGCGCAGCTTTTGGAGGATTATCCAGAGTGGTGGTTGGGGCCTTCTTGCCTGATCTATGGGCAAACTTATGAGGAGCGTGACTTACACATTGTGGTTTCCTACTCTGATCTACCAATCACGATCATCACGGTGTATGAACCTTGTCCGCCAAAATGGATCACTCCCACCACAAGAGGAGAACTAAAATGATGAGATGTGTTGTTCAAGGTTGTCCTGGCAGGATGGAACAACGACGAATTGTTCATACATTTATGCGGCAGGGAAAACCCATCTTGGTCGAGGATCTACCAGCGTGGGTCTGCCCAGTTTGTGGGTACACAGTACTAGACATCCACGTCTTGGATGAACTATTCGCGCTAGATCCAGAAAACGAAACGCCGGTCGGTCAAGCGCCTGTATTCCGACTCTCTGTATCTCCAGCGTAAAGCCCACCGCTAATTCTCCCGCATATCCTCGTGCAGGCTATACCTTCCCTGGATAGCCCGTGATCTCGCGGATCTCCTCGTAGAGCGGCTGAAGGCGCGGGTACATCTCCTTGTACACGCGCTGATAGAGGCCATCGTAAATATCGCGTGTCTCAGGATTCGGCTCGAATACCTGGCCGAAGTGCGTCATCTCTCGCACCGCCGTCTCAAAATCCGAGTGTAGCCCCAGGCCCACGGCCACGTCGATGGCCGCGCCCAGGCCGGAGGTTTCGTACAGATGGGGGCGGATCGTTGGCAGGCCGAAGACATCGGCGGTGAGTTGCATCGCCGCGTCGCTCTGGGAGCCGCCGCCTGAGACACGCAGCTCAGTGATGGGGACGCGCGTGCGCCGCTCGGTGCGCTCCTTGCCCTCGCGCAGCGCGTAGGCCACCCCCTCCAAAATCGCGCGGTAGAGATGCGCCCGCGTGTGCACATCCCCAAAGCCGATGATGGCTCCCTTCGCCTCCGGCCCCGGCATCTTGATGCCCGGCGACCAGTACGGCTGAAGCGTGAGGCCCATCGAGCCGGGCGGCGCTTGCTCGACTAAATTATCGAAGAGATCCTCCGGCTCCACGCCGCGATCAGCCGCCAGCCGTCGCTCACGGAGGCCAAACTCCCGCTTGAACCAGCTCACCATCCAATAACCGCGATAGATCTGCATCTCCAGGCTGTAGTGATCGGGGACGGCGGCGGGATAGGGTGGGATTAGGGGGATGACCTCCATGTACTTCCGGTGCGTCGTGTTGATCGTGGCGGTGGTGCCGTAGCTGAGACATCCAATGTGCGAATCCAAGCTGCCCGCGCCGATCACCTCACAGGCCTTATCGGCGGCAGCAGCGATGATGGGCAGTCCGACGGGCAGGCCGGTCGCAGCCGCCGCCTCGGCGGTGACCTCGCCCAGCACCTGCGCCGGGGGGATTAATTCAGGCAGCACGTCGCGATCCATCGGCACGGCCTGCCACTTCCAATCGCGGGGTTTGGCCCATTGCAGTCGTTTGTAATCGAAGGGGATGTAGCCTACCTGGCAGCCTACCGAATCGACGAAGCGCCCGGTCAATTTGTGGGTCAGATAGCCGGAGAGAAAGAGGAATTTGTGGGTCTGCGCCCAAATCTCCGGCTGATGCGTGCGAATCCAGTTGGCCTCTGCCTCCGCCTGGAAGTAGGCCACCGTCTCCGACATTCCGACGATCCAAAACGCCAGCCCCCACAAGCCGCGCACGGGCTTCAGCCCTTCGGTGCGGCGTTGATCCAGCCAGACGATGGCCGGGCGCAGCGGCGCGCCCTCTGCATCGACATTGACGACCGTCGCCCGCTGGGTGGTCAGCGCCATCCCGGCGAGCGCCGCCTTCGGCACGTCCGGGATCTCCCACAACTGATGGCACGCCTCGCAGAGTGTGCGCCAATAAAGATCGGCCTCCTGCTCCGCCCAGCCGGGGTGTGGCGAGACGTAGGGATTGATGGGGATCTGGGCCTTGGCGATCATCCGGCCCTGCAAATCGAAGATCAGGGCGCGCACGCTCTGCGTTCCTACGTCAATGGCTAAGATGTAGTCCTGTGAATGTGTCATAGTTTTCCTGGCATCAATTGGAGTTTGATCCCAGTATAACACATCGTTCGGAGGTAGCTATGGAAGCGCACGGGAGGTCATATACCAGGAAGCGGCCTGCGAGGCAGCTCTCCTGGACGCGAAGGCGGCGGGCCAGGCGGCATCAGGAGACGGCGCTGGTACAACTCGCGCCAGATCCAATAGAGCCATAATCGCCAGCGCAGCCGCCACCAGGCGATGACCAGGCTGCGTGTGTCGTCAGGAGCGGTGGGCGCGTAGAAAACCTGGATATAGCGCTCGATCAACAAAGTGATCTCCCCCATCATCGGATCAAGGAGCTTGCGAAGCCAATCGTCTTGAGGGTACTCTTCCAGTCGGCGCGCGAAGGCCGCTTGGGATTCGCAGGGGGTCGCGCCGGGCCGAACGCGCACGTGGAGCCGGCGCCCATAGCGCTTCAGGCGACGATAGAGCCGCCGCATCAGGGCCGGCGACGCCAACCGAAGGAGCCACAGCGCGTCGAGCACGCTCGCGACGAAGATGAACCCCACGGCTAAAGCCAGCGTGCGCAGCAACCAACGCCCCAGACGGAATTCACCCTCGTCATCGGAGCGCGGCACCAGCGGCTCGATATCCTCGTCGTCCGACAAGCGTGCCGTATCTTCTTCCGAGGCGCGATCCAATACCTCGAGGCCCGCCGTCGGCTCGAACTCAATCCAGCCGTAGGTGGGGAAGTAGATTTCCACCCAGGCGTGCGCGTCCGCCTCAGTCACGACATAGCGCGATGTCTCCGCATCGTAGCTCCCGCTCGCATATCCGACTACCAGCCGGGCGGGGAGGCCAGCCGCGCGCGCCAGCGCCACCATCGAGGTAGCGTAGTAATCACAGTAGCCCTCCTGCAAATCGAAGAGAAAGAAATCCGCGATGTCCCGGCCCGGCGGCGCGTAGGGAACATCCAACGTGTAGGGGAACTGGCGCAGATACAGCTCAATGGCCCGCGCGCGGTCGTAGGGCGTCGGCTCGATGCCCAGCGTCGGGGGCGAAGGCCGAATCATCAGCGCGAAGCCCACCGCGACGCCAAGAGTCACCAGCAACACCGCCGCGGCGAACACCGCTCCCACGGCGACGCCGCCGTCGGGCCGCGAGGCCTCGAGGTCCGACGGCGGGGGCGCGGTCGAGCTGGGCTCTGTCGTATTCAAGCGGCGTTCGGCTCCATGTTCGAGTACGAAAAGGTTTGGGTCACGGCAGGTTGTAGACGCCCCAGCGGAAGATGGGTTCGCCGGCGGGGACGATCCAGATCGCGGCATACGTCACGTGCAGGAAGTGGCCGACCACGGCGCCGACGAACGCGCCGACGAAAAACGGCTGAAGCTTCTCCCGCACCGCCATCGCGCCGCCGAGCTTGAGCACCGACAGCCGCAGGATCCACGCCACCAGGCAGCTGCCCCACATGATCGTGCACATCCAGTTGGGCGCCAGCAGCACGCCGATGGGGTGGAACCAGAAGCCCGGCACGAACTGCCGGATCGTCGCCACCACCGCGGTGGCCCCGCCCCCGATCAGGTAGCCGTTGAGCGACGGGTCCATCCCCCCGCGCTCCGAGCCCGCTGCGTCCTCGCCGCGGGCCATGGTCATCTCGGCGCTCGCCTGCGAAAGCGAATTCTTGAAGCTGGAGAAGTACCACGACTTGTCGCTGAACGCCCAGCCGTGCTCCATCTGGTCGCCCC